>JAUWLF010000141.1 GCA_030613785.1 Chloroflexota bacterium
GTGCGCCGCCAACGAGACTCGTAGCAGCGTCTCCAACGAAGGCCCTGTGCCTGCTGATTCATACCAAGAATGTACTCGTATACCCTGAGCATCTGCTTTGATTCATAGGGGCCGCAGTGAGAGCGTGAAGGTTGTCGACGAACGCGGCCTAAGCCGTGGTTACGCGGACATCGTTCCACCTAGTCACCTAATCTGGCGCACCAGGCGGACGTTTGTCCCCACAACCATGCCACATCCGAACGCCGCTCAGTGGCGCCGGAAGGGCTTGCTACCCCAAGCTGACACTAGTCACAGGTTCTTCGTCGAATCTGTATTCGGCGAAGAAAAAGGCCCCCGCCGACTCCTGACGCTCTGCTCCAGAGACGGTGATGTCCACCGCATCGTCGAAGACGTCCAGGTTCTCCTCTAGCCAGGTTGTAGAGTCCAGCGCTTCGTGCCGCCACACCTCACGTAGCGGGGTTCTTTGCAGTCTACCAATCATCGAGTCGCCTCCTCGATGATCTTGATGTCGTCCTCCGTCAACCCATACAACTCATACACCAGCGCCTCAAGCTCGGCATCGGTGGCCTCGATTTGCGGCTGGTAGAGCCCGCTATCGGCACGCATGGCGGCGGCGGGCAGCGTGTTCGGCGGCTGCCACCCACCCCATCTTGAACACCGACTCACATCGATCTGAAACGCAGTGCCGGGTTAGGCTCACTAATCCATCTGATGTTAGCCAAGTTCCTTGCGAACAAAGAATAGGTATCTAAAATCGCTTCGGATTCCAGGGAGATCTTTGGGTCTGAATGCTGATAGATCAAGCTCCACATCGACGGCGGACGCCACGGCACCGGCAACCCCGAGTGCGGCCCCGAGCTCGGGAAGATCAAACCGCGAGCCTACACAAGCACCACTGATTGCATAAGGGGCCACGTTCTTAATGATGTCTGACACGCTTAAGGAGATGCTTAACCCAGTCTTCATGGATGCGACAAAACGCTTTATTCGATCTTCCTCCAAAATGCGATTTATGTTTCCAAGTGTCTGTTGTATCCTCCGCCTAGCGACTGAACGCGCAGCAACCAAGTCAGCAGAGTCGATGATTTCTAGATACATTTCGTCCAAGGCCACTCGGAAGTCGACAAATTCATCTTGGTGACGTTGTTTGAATTCCAGGACTTCCTCTAGCGGAAGCCCTGGATCCGGAACCGGTAGTGCATCTTGGAACGTTAAGTCGACTATTGGTCCACGATCAAAGGAATTCAACACGTGCTCTGGCTCGGTAGAGATTCTGAGAATGCCCGAGGCCTTGGGCTTGGTAAGGTCTCCTACTTTCTCCACGAAATAGAATTTCGAGATGTCTGCGTTGATGTCAATCGCCAATGGATTCCCTAGCGTCCAGTGCTCGCCGGATCGCTGGTGTTTGAGAAGTGAGTAAAGCTGAGCCACTGACCAAAACTCTCTAGGATGTTCACCATGAAAAGATAGCAGTACGTGCCCACGCTCCTTCTTGAAAAAGCGGCCTCGGGTTCTTTTGAGTATACCTTCTTCTCGAAGCAGTTGGAGTTCCGGCTGATTCTTCAATAGAGAATCGCCCAAATCGTCTTCTGGGCAATCCAATACATCCCAATAAAGGATGTAAAAATAGAGATCGGACCTATTGATTACGATAGGCCGAGCCAGCGTCCGGTCTGAATGAACAGACCGAGAGGGTGCTATAACTATACCTCTACTTTCCATCAACATTCTCCACTAGTGGGACCCTAACTACTAACTACGCGGACATCTTACCATCTAGTCATCCCATCCCACACATTGGCCGGGCCTTAGCCCCAACGGTTACGTCACATGCTCTCCCCCTCGTCTCTCACAGTTGTCAACCAGGCGCTTGCCGCGCGCTGTGTGGTGACCCCCCGACCCACAGATGCCAACCGCATTGACTATAACCCAACAAGTAAGCGCCGGCAACTGTGAAGGCGACGTAAAGCACGATGAAGATCCATGGAAGCAATTGCTCAACGCCAGAGAAGCTTGGCCCTTTCTTGTAGAATTCTTCCATTAGATGGTGCCATTCGTGGCAGCCATCCATCAGGCACTCCATCTGCTTCAATTCCCCAACCCGTAGCTTGATCATCTTCTCATATGTGCGGATGAGTACGAACCAGATCACGCACACCAGAATACCCGCCACCGGTAACAGCGCGGCGACCAGTAATAGCCACCATGCGCCATCGGCTGCTTTCGCAACCAAGGTGCCGATACCGGCGACAAGCAAGGCATTGACGGCAACCATGACATTGCTGGCCATCTGCCGCCTATCAGAAAAACGCGCGGTGTCCTCGACAAACAGCTTGTATTCCTGGAACTTGTTGAAGTTGGCTGTCTTTGGTTCCTCTGTGATTCTTCTTTCCTCCGGCGATTTACCGCACGTGCGGTAGGGCTACTGCTCTTCGTCTAACGAGTCCTTCAGACCATAAAGAGTGAACCGGGTTCCCGCAGGCATCTTGCGGGGTTCGTAATTCTCATCGAAGAAGTCCAACCTCAGATCCAGAAGGGAATTGTCTGTGGCGCTCCGCTTGGCGGTTACTATGACGATGAGATCTCCACGCTTCTGCTTGATGCGGCATTCGCCAGTCAAGGCGACAATCTCATCCTCGCCCAGGCTTCGGCAGGCATTGAGAACAGCCTTTGCTGCAACCACCTCCGAGCCCTCAGTCCAACAGAGCGTGAGAACCTCGAACCAGCCGTGCAAATCGAGCTTACTGATATCCTCCACAGTCAGCAAATCGACCCCCGAGCTATTCGCCAACTCCACTGCCGGGTCTGTAAAACCTGTGGTGGAGACCGCTATCATCTGGTTCACTTTGAGATCGTCCCGCTTTCCATTGATCTGGTTTATCCACCCCCGGCCTTGCGGGCCATCGCTGGGCCGGTCACGGCATTCTATACCTACAAGTAGCTCGCAGTGCCCGAAGTTGCCACGAAGGGTTACATCAATCTCTCCGATTTTCTTACCAGCTTCGCCATAGAACACCTCTGGCGACTTGACAACAACGCCCTCTGGAACCATGAATTCTTCCAGGCGTTGCACCATTACTTCTAGGAGCCTTCCCCTTCTAGGCATCCGTTGGATCCTCCAACCACCGCTCCAGGTCCGTGATCAGCCTGTCCTCCTCATCCCGATCCGGGCGCCATCTCTCTCATCACCCGCGTCGCCGCTCCCCAGTGTGTCCGCCAGGTTCAAGACGGTTTCGAGATCGATCGTACTCATTCCTCCCTCCCTTCAACGATAGCAATCTCCTCTTGCGTCAGCTCATACAACTCATACACCAGTGCGTCAATCTCCCGATCGGTGGCCTCGATTTGCCGCTGGTAGAGCGTCTTGTCACCAGGGACGGTGGCGGCGGCCAGCTTCTTGTGTAGCGCGAGCATCCGCTCCACCAGCGCGACCCTCTTGTCGTGGCGGGCCACCTCCTCCAGGTCGTCGACGTTGATGGGGCGGATGGGGAGTTGCTGAACGTAAGCGATTTTCAAGCGATAGAATCCACCTTGAACCTTGTCGCAGATGTTCCTAAGGACAAGACGCGACAAGCCCGAATTCAAGATTCCTAGAAGATAACGGTCATCCGTGATGATTACTTGGTTGTTGTCATTCCCATAGTAGTGCTCTTCATCGATAGCAAACGCCGTGACCTCACCACTGATTCCAGGCCAGAGTATCTTCGGTTTCTCGAACTCGGCGTGGTAGTCAACGGTGTCCTGAATCTCATACCATCGATATGATCCTGGCTTTCGCCCTTTCCACTTGTCCCCTTGCCAGCCCTTAGGCTTCGGCATCAGACGTTCTTTAAAACGGCGCAAGTATCGCTCAATGGCGGGATATTCTTTGACATTTACTCCTCGTCGCGTAAAGACCAAGTACCTATCGCTACTGGGCCGCTGATAACGTTTGATGTCTCGCCCCGCCAAAAACGGTTTGATTAGCTTCGCACTTCTGGGGTCTTCAGCAATCAGCCTCGCCCGCGTTTCGGTATCGATCACGAATGCCTTGTTGTACCCCGTCTTGATGCCATAGTGGATTTGTCCCGTCACGTACTCACCCAGCGGCACGCCTATCGCGTACAGCTTGGCTAGCAAAGCCTGGGTGCGCTGATCGGCCAGGGACCAGATTCCATCATCAAGTGCGGCCTGGTTGACGCTGTAACGGTGATCACCCACATAGTCTTGGAGATTGCCGAAGTCAAGGGATTTGACTTGTGTTGCGTCGAAGGTGGTACGAGGCGAAGCTTTGCGTATACGAAGGATGCATGGATAGGTCGTAGCCTTCTCAAACACAGGCAGATCGCCAAAGTCGGTGATTTCTTCTATTCGCTGTTGTTTCATCCAACGCCGAAGGGGTTTGCCATAGTTGGCCCGCAGCCACTTGTTTCCAACGATGTAGCAGAAGAGGCCATCAGGCTTGAGTAATGAAACTGCGCGCTCTATGAAGTAGGCATAGAGGTCAGCAGTGCCATGAGAGACTTCGTAGTTCTGTTGCAGGTACTTCTTCTGGTCGCCTAGGATTTCCTGCCGCACATACGGCGGATTGCCGATGACCGCATCGAATCCCCCGCCTGCCATGATCTCCGCGAACTCCGCCTCCCAGTCGAAGGGGTTCACGCGCCGCATCTCCTCCTCGTCGGGGAGTAGTTGGCCCTCGAAGTAGTCTGGCCCGATGAGTGAGTTGCCGCACTTGATGTTGTCCCCCAGGTCGGGCAACGCGCGCTCCCGCCACAGAGCCAGTTGCTGGCCCAAGGTCTCCTGGTTCTCCCCCTCCAGCACCTTGAGCAGCAGGCTCAGCTTGGTCACCTCCACCGCCTGGCGGTCGATGTCCACCCCGTAGATGTTGTTCAACAGGATGCGCTTCTTCTCCCCGGTGGTCAGCCGCCACTCTCCCCCTGGCCCCTGGTAGAGCGCGGGCCGCTTGCCTCCAGCGTGCTTGCCGGGGTCGTGGGCCTCGTACCACTGGCGGTGATAGTCCAGCAGATATTGGTATGCCCCCAGCAGGAACGAACCCGAGCCGCAGGCGGGGTCCAGAACGCGCAGCTTGCTGATCTGCCGGGGCGTCTTGCCCTCCACGAGTTTCCCCACGGTCTGCTGGACGATGTACTCCACGATGTAGGTGGGGGTGTAGTAGACGCCGCCCGCCTTCTTGACCTCGGGCTTCTCCTCCACCTTGGCGCGGTGGGCGGGGGTGAGGCGGATGACCTTGCCCAGGAACTGCTCGTACACCTGGCCCAGGATCTCGGTAGGCAGTACCGAGAACTCGTAGGGACACTCTGGGTAGTACAGGCCACCCAGGATGGGCTTGAGCACCTTGTCGTCCAGCGTCAGCGACCTGGTCAGGGTGTCGGCCTGGAAATCGAAGAGGTCGGAGTTGTACTTCTCGTCGGCCTGCCGGTACAGCTCCCCCAGGCGCGCGTAGATCTGGGGGCCACCGGTGAGGGCCAGGAGAGAGCCATAGTCCTCGATGCCCCGGTCCTCGCACATGCGCAGGAAGATGATGCGGTCGATGGTGCGCTGCACAGCGAAGTTGAGTTCGTGGACAGAAAGCCCAAGGTTGCGCAGGGCGATGTTGCGGGCCAAGGTGTCGCGCCAGGACTCGATCTCTTTGAGAAACTCGACGTCCACCTCGGTGGTGCCGCGCTTGCGTCTGGTCTCTTGTACGTAGCGGTCGAAGGAGCCTTTCAGCACCGACTCTTTGGCAAAGACGCTGTAGATCTCGTCGAAGCGGTCCAGGTACTGGTCGAAGGTGAGATACATGATCCGGCCCACGCTGACCTTGTCGGTGGGTTTGGGGCGCCGGCGGCAATCGTAGACCGCAAACTCCTCGAAATCGGTGAGGATGCTGAGGGGCAGCTTGGCGCTCCAGGCGTAGCGCCGCAGTTGATAGGCCGGGCCTACGTCGCCTTTGACTGTTACAGAGGGCTTCTTGGCTTCCAGGAAGAACTTCCGGACCCCACCGACACGGAAGCAATAGTCGGGCGCGCGGGTCGCGCCACTGACCTTGATGGCGTCCTCGTGGACCACGTCCTTGTACTGCTCGGCGTAGCCCTGGACGTTGCGCACGTCCCAACCCAGGGCCTCGAAGAAGGGGTTGATGAACTCGACCCTCACGTGGGCTTCCTTGTACTCGGCCCGCTTGTACAGGTCCAGGTTGGAGGCGAAGCGCTCCACCAGCTTGTGGATATCTTTGCGAGCCTGGTCAGGCGAGGTCTCTCCGGCCCCAGGTCTTTCTGCGCTCAAGACTCCCTCCTGTCTTCGCACAGCCGTTGACGTCCCAGGCACAGGAATTCTCATCACTGATTGTATCACATCTTTGGAGTTTCGTCATCTCGGAGGGCAGGATGCTATCGAGAGCAGGCTGCCCTATCCGCAAAGGGTGCGCAGACCGGTGACGGGGTGGCAGAGGCAGGGCATGCCTGGTGCACGCATGCTGAGTGCCCGCAGGGTGTATCGAAGCAACGTGCGGCGAAGTTGCAGGATCCGCGATGTGGGCATTCTACCCTTGCGAAGGTTCCGAACCTTCGCAAGGGTGCTGAAAGCCGGGTGTCCTCGTCGGGGTTGGGGTAGGGTGAGCCGAGCCTGCCGGACTGGGGAGGAGGGAGTCTGGTGTGGTCCCGACGCTGAAGCGTCGGCCCATGGGGTGGGCATGACGTGAGCAACCCGTTGAGACGGGAGGCTCGGGTGCGGAGGGTGAGCCGAGCCTGCCGGACTGGGGAGGAGAGAGTCTGGTGTGGTCCCGCCGCGGAAGCGTCGGCCCCAGGGGGGGGGCTGACGGGCGCCCCCCCGTGGGGCGGGCGGGTCGGGGGGGGGGGGGGCGCCCCGCGGGCGGGCGGGGGGCGGTGCTCGTCGGGGGGGGGCCCGCCGCGGAGGCGGGGGCCCAGGGGGTGGGCATGACGTGAGCAACCCGTTGAGACGGGGGGCTCGGGTGCGGAGGGTGAGCCGAGCCTTCAGGCTCGGGAAGCGGAAGGGAGGAAGCTCCATCCGGCGGGTGGGCCAAGTCGTGAGGGAGCAGCCGGCATGTAAGGCGGGGTTGTGGAAGGGGACCGAGCCTGCCGGATTGGGGAGGAGAGAGTCTGGAGTGGTCCCGACGCTGAAGCGTCGGCCCATGGGGTGGGCATGACGTGAGCAACCCGTTGAGACGGGGGGCTCGGGTGCGGAGGGTGGGCCGAGCCTTCAGGCTCGGGGGAAGGAGAAAGACTAGCCGGCCCCGACGCCAAGC
>JAUWLF010000165.1 GCA_030613785.1 Chloroflexota bacterium
CTTATCTGTGGGTCGGGGATGGGGATCGCGGAGAGCAGCGCGCGGGTGTATTGATGCAAGGGGCGGTCGAAGATCTCATCCGTGGGACCTGACTCGATGATCGTCCCCAGGTACATCACCATCACCCGATTACACAAAGCACGCACGGAGCTTAGATCATGGGAGATGAAGATGTAGGTCATCCCCAGTTCCTCCTGGAGCCTTTGGAGGAGGGCGATCATGTGGATACGAATGGACATGTCCAGGGACGACGTCGGCTCATCAAGCGCCACGAACTTGGGTTCTGTGATGATCGCCCTGGCCAGACCCACCCGCTGCTTTTGTCCCTCACTCAATTGGTGGGGGTAGCGCCCCAAGAACTCAGGATCGAGGTTGACTCGTGACATGGTTTGCAGCAGTCGTTCCTCCAGGCTGCCGTCGTCCACCAACTTGTGAAGCTGAAGAGGCTCCGACAGAGTACGCCTGATTGTGAACCTGGGGTTGAGAGTAGTATCTGGATCCTGGAATACCATCTGGAGATGCCGGCGCTGGGCGCGCATCTCGCGACTGGATAGCTGGGTGAGGTCGGTGCCCACAAAGTACACATGGCCAGAAGTTGGCTCTATGAGACGTAGGATCGAGCGCGCCGCTGTCGTCTTGCCGCAACCACTTTCTCCCACCAGGCCCATGGCCTCGCCAGGGTAGACGTCGAAGGAGATGCCATTCACGGCCCGGAGAATTAAGGCGCCCTCACGGAAAACCTTGACCAGTTCATCAACGCTCAGCACCGGATCCTGTGTCTTGGTGTTCATCTATGCATACCTAATTGTAGTTGTGACATGTCACCCAATGATCAGGCCCGGCCTGCTCTCTCGGCGGATGTTCCTCCCAGCAATGCGGCAACACACGGGGACAACGAGGGGCAAAGCGACAGCCGGCCACGGAATAAGCCACCTCTTCACTGAGGCCAGCATCAACCTCGGGCATCTCGATGGTCTTGTCAACTCGCAGCACTGAGTGAAGGAGCCGCTGTGTGTACGGATGGATGGGCTTGGCGAAGAGGGACTCCACCGTCGCCGTCTCCATCACCTGTCCGGCATACATCACCACCACGCGGTCGCAAGTTTCGGCTACCACGCCCAGGTCGTGGGTAATCAGAAGTATAGAGGCGTTGGCAGCTTGCTGAAGATCCTTGATCAGCTCGAAGATCTGGGCCTGAATGGTCACGTCCAGCCCGGTAGTGGGCTCGTCGGCGATCAGCAGGGAAGGCTCGCAAGCCACCATCATGGCGATAAGAACGCGTTGACACATGCCCCTGCTGAGTTGATGCGGATATGCCCGCGCCCTCTGTTCGGCGTCTGGGATGCCCACCCGGGTAAGGGCTTGGATAGCCTGTATCCGTGCCTCGCGCGCGCCCAGACCTCGCTGGACGCGATATACCCTTGCCACCTGATCGCCCACCCGCATCAGAGGATTGAGGGCGCTGCGAGTACTCTGAAAGATCATGGCGATCTGCTGACCGCGCACCTGCCTCATCTCTTCTTCGGTGCACTCCAACAGATTGCGATCCTTGAACCAGATTTCCCCCCCGCCTATAGTGCCAGACGGAGGCAGAAAGCCCATTACGGTCAAGGAAGTAATGGTCTTTCCGGAACCACTCTCTCCCACCAGGCCCACAATCTCGTGCTCAAAGACGTCGAAGGAGACGTTGTCCAGGATGGTGACCCGTCCATCTCCGCTGGGGAAGCTCACAGACAAGCCCTCGATGCGTAGCAGGGTGTCTCGCGCTGCCATGGTCAACGCTCCTCCTGAGCGGTGATGTCTCGCAGGCTATCTCCTATCAAGTTGAAGCCGAGGGCTATGAGCACGATCACGGCTCCAGGGAAGACGGAGACCCACCACTCGCCAGAGATGATGAACAGCGCGCCCTCGCCCACCAACACGCCCAGCTCAGGGGTGGGCGGACGGATACCCAGACCCAAGAATGCAAGTCCCGCAGCGTCTAGGACCGCCCACCCCAGGCACAACGTGGCTTGCACCAAAGCGGGTGTGAGACAGTTGGGCAGCAGGTGGAGGTACATGATCCGCCACTCGGGGTTTCCTACGCAGCGAGCCGCCTCGGCATATCCCAGTTCCCGCGCGGATAGAATCTCCCCCCGCGTGAGCCGGATGAAGAAGGGCGTGTATGAGATGGCGATGGCGATGATGACATTGGGAATGGTGTTGCCCAGCATGGCCGTGATGGCCATGGCGAGGACGAAGGAGGGGAAAGCCATCATCACATCGGTGATGCGCATCACCACATCGTCCACCTTTCCCCCGTAGTAGCCGGAGAAGGTACCCACCAGAGTGCCCACGATGAGAGCTGTGAAAGCTACCATGAAGGCGATCCTCAGATCGAGGCGGATACCGTACAGCACGCGCGTGAGTATGTCTCGTCCGAAATTGTCGGTGCCCATGGGATGGGCAAGACTTGGAGGCTGAAGCTTGATCTCCGCTGACACATCAAGAGGGTGATATGGCACGAAAGCGACGGCCACCGTGGCGGCTAAGATGACCACGGTCAGGATCAGCAGACCTGCGGCCAGCATCCGATGATCACGAAGCAGTCTCGAGAAACCCCGCAGCCGCTGCGCAGCAGCACCTATGGATGGATGCCTAGTCACGGCAGGCGTTCGCGCACTCACGATCGAAAACCCTTTCTACGAGGTCCTAGTGTGCACCTGGCCCAAGTTGCAGGGGCTCAGGTGTCGTGATCCCCTCGGCCCGTTGCGAATCCCATCACCGGTCGGCCCGACCGGGAATCTAGCCCAGGCGAATGCGGGGGTCAATGACGCTATAGAGCAGATCGATAACCAGGTTTATGAGAACGTACATTAGAGCTACAACAAGGATGAAACCTCGGAGCGCTTCAAAATCCTTGGTCGTCAGGGAGGACCAGGCATACTGCCCTATACCCGGCCAGGCGAAGATCATCTCCACCAGCACGTTGCCGGCCATGAGATAGCCAAAGGCGATGCCAATGGTGGTGAGGATCGGTATCATTGCGTTGCGTAGGCCGTCTCGGATGACGATGGCCCGATACGGCACACCGATGGCACGGGCTGTGCGAATGAAGTCAGAGTGGAGTACGTCCAGCATCGCCGCCCGCACGATTTTGGTGATGGGCGCACTGACGATGAATCCCAAACAGAGGGCCGGCAGGGCCAGGTGTCCTAGGCTGTTGATGAACAGTGCCCAGTCGCCCGCGAGTAGACTGTCGATTACGTACAGTCTCGTGACTGACGGCGGGGGCTCCATGCCAACGTCGAGCCTCCCAAGCGGAGCGGGGGCCCAATCCAGGCGGAAATAGAAGAAGTAGATCAATACCAGGGCCAGCCAGAACGATGCCGTTGACGCACCAAGGATGGCGTAGCCTCTAATCCCCTGATCCAGAAGAGAGTTCTGTCTGATAGCAGCCAAGATACCCAGGAGGTGACCGACGACCAGGGCTATCAAGAGGGCAGCCAAACCCAGCTCGATGGTGGCGGGGAGGCGCTGGCTGATGTCCTTACGCACCGCCTGACCGCTCACCCAGCTCTTGCCCATATCCCCCTTCAAGAGATTGGTCGCATAGTTGACGAACTGAATGGGCACTGGCTTGTCGGTGCCCATCTCCCTTCTCATCACTGCCAGGCCCTCCTCAGTGGCGTAGGGTCCCAACTTCAAGGATGCCAGGTCACCGGGCAAGACAAAGGTCAAGAGGAAGACCGCCACGATGACTCCGAACAGCGTCACTGTGGCCATGAGCAATCTGCGCGCTATGTATCTGCGGAACGATACCACAAAGCCGCCTTCTATCCCGTTGCTAGCGGTCTGGACAATTGCTGGCGAACCACGACCTCACCCATACGTGGGCGTGGGGCCGCTGCGAGCGGCCCCACGTACATCTAGTCCGCCTGCCTCTATTCTGTGGCCTTGCCCATGTGGGCGAAGCGGAGACACAGATCATCGAGCATGGCGAAGCCATAGAAGTCTTTGTCGACAGCTACGATCCAGT
>JAUWLF010000129.1 GCA_030613785.1 Chloroflexota bacterium
GTGACACTCTCGGTGTCCGTGCCTCCCGGGCCCTCCGCGTGCAGCTCGTAAGCTCTCGTGGCGGTGGGACACCTATCCCTGGAGTCAGGATAATTGCCAACCCCCTCTCCATCGAACCGTATCGCAGTTATGTCGCCCTCTACTCGCCAGGTGAAATGGAAGCATCCGTTGGACTGGACCACCTCAAAGGAGACGATGATCGGTGGCGGTGGCGTCGGTGTAGGCGGTGGCGGCGTGGATGTCGGTGGAATCCGTGTTGCTGTAGGTGGTATCCGTGTCGCCGTAGGGGGCACCTCGGTGGCCGTAGGCGGCGGTGGAACCTCTGGAGGTGGAGCCTCCGTCGAGGTCGGCGTGGCCGTCGGAATCTCGGGTGGCACCGTTGTGGAGGTTGGAACCTCGCCAATCAAGAAGATCGTCACCTCCGCCGAGTTGACACTTCGTCCCTCCTGGTCTTGGGTTCGGCAGCGCAGATCATATGCCCCGGGTCCGTCGGGTTCGAAACTCATCTCGGCGGTGAAGTAGTTGGACTCGTGCGTTCCCGGCGCTGCTGTGTTGTTAGACCGACCAAGGAAGATCCCGTTGACGTACAGCTCTATGCTGGCGACGCCTGCTGGGGCCTGACCGTGGCATTTCACGGGCACTCCGGTCGGGGGTATATCCTCGAGGTTGATCTCCATGCCGTGCCGAACCCCAACAACAGCCTCAAGCTCACTGGTGTCCACCCTCGCGGAAAGCGGACCGCAAGAGGCCAGCACCAGGGCGACGCCCAGCAAGAGGCACAACAAGGTAGCCTGAACACGTTGATTCCTGCTCATAGCTTCTCCTCCTTCTAGTTGCTACGTTAGGGGATTGCGCGATGGGTGTGCGGCGAGTTGGTAAGAAACGTGTGGGTTTTCACCAGTATACCACCAACCCGACGAACTGTCAAGCTATCGCGTGGAGGATGTGGAAGAAAAGCCCGCCAGCCTTATGCTGCGGCAGCTTTCAAGAGCGCTTCTCAACGCCCTCCGCGTGCAGAGAGGACTGCCTGTGGAACTCCTCCACTTGTGCCATCTGGATCGAGTTGGGCCGGACGAAAGGACGGACGCGTCGAATTGTGGCCCAGGCCTGTTCGGGAGTAAGCCCCGTCGTCACCAGGTAAGCAGCGACCGTCGTCGCCGCCCGTCCCACGCCGCTGAAGCAATGTATATACACCCCCCGTCCTTCCGCCAACGCCTCACCGATGAACGCGCTCGCGGCCCTCAGATCCTCGGCTGTCGGGGGAGTATCATCGGCCGTGGGTAGCCAGAGATGCCTAGCCAACGCCACGTCCTGCGACGCGTCATCGGCCGTCTCCCTCAGGCTGACACTGGCACTGATGCCCAGGCGAGCCATGCGGCCCAACCCGTGACGATAGTGTTGTCCACCCAGGTAGAGGTGGGGACCGATACGGCTGGTCCTCGACGGGGACATGCCCGTGAGCAGGCGCAGGGCGTGATCCATCAGCCATAGCGCCGTCACCCTCAGCCCCTGCTCCCGCACGCGCCTGCAGAGGATGCCCAGTCCCTTGCGGATTCTGACCATGGGAGATTAGTGAGGGGCAGCCTTACTCCTACCCAACGCTTCCCTCGACGAGGAACGCCACCTTGACGTCCACCCTGTACTCGGTGATTGCGCCGTCCTTGACCACCACGTTCTGGCCCACGACGTCCGCACCGACGATACCTCTAAGGCTCTCCGCCGCTTTCTTCACGGCGTTGTCGGCCGCCTCCTCCCAGCTATTGGGGGACGTTCCCACCAACTCGATCACCTTCAACACTGCCATCAGTACACCTCCTTCATCTATTCCTCAAAGCACTATGCTCAAATCCCTCACAACGCCCGGTCTTTCTCGGGCGGAACGGTGTCTAGGACATCCCTTGGTCATAGCCCATAGTAACCGTATGGACTGGGATAGATCGTGTTCTGACCAGGATCGTCCCTCATGTGCAGCACGTACACTTGCTTCCCCAGCTGCTGGCTCAGATCCGGCCTGCTCAGGGTGGTGACTTTCCCTCTATGCTGAGTCCCACCCACCTCATATCGATACTCCACCGTCCACGGATAGCGACCATTCACCCGTACGTGGTAGTTCTGGTATACGCTCACTATCTCTCCCAGCGTGGCTTCCCCCTGCTCCAGCACCTCTACCGTTGTGTGGGCCATCTGATACCGCCACACCAAGATGGGTATCCCTGCGCCCAGGAAGAGTACCCCCAGCCCAGCGAAGGGTAGACCAACGAACACCGCGACTAGAGAGATGGTCAATGCAGTGCCAACCACTCCGAAGACGAAGCCCAGGAGCGAGAAAACCAGAGCGGCGATGGTCCAGCCATCGCTGAACAGGATGCGCCAGATGACCTGGCGGGGCACGTCGCGTGGCGGTGGCGGGGGAGCAACCAGGCTCTCGGTGGATGGGGTGGGCACCATCTCCGCTGGGAGAGGCAGAGACCCACCGCAGTTGTCGCAGTTTGACTGGAAGGATGTGTAGTTTGTGCCACACCAAGGACAGGTTGTCATATCGATCTGCGCAGTTGATTGAGTCCGTGCCGGGGCGCCTTTCTACTGATCATGCCGAATCCTTTCGGCGTAGTTGGGCCAAGCAGCTCCAGCATAACACCTGGATACTCTGCACAGTGCACAGTGTCTGCTACGCTACGTGGATTGAGGTGTATGCCGAGTCCGTCGCCCTTCCTCACTAAGACGCACCCTCATCACGAGCCAGCGATGTGCTTGTAGGAGAGTTGCCCCAGGGGCTCGACTTGTCCCCACATCAGTCTCGCTCAGATCTCTCGTCCAGCCTCTCGATGGCCAACTCGACAATCGCCCGCGTCACGAAAAGAGAACTCACCTCGTAGAGATCCACAATGTGGCGCTCTGCGTCAGTCAGAGAGATGTCCTGCAACCGATAAGCCTTGGCTACCACACCCAAGGAACCTACTGGTGTCAAGTTCAGGCCCTTGGCTGCCTCTCGCACAGCCAAGTCATCGGTCAATAGGATGGGCACGCCTGTCTGGTGGCAAAGGCATAGGCATTCACATTCCCCAATGTGCAGGCCTTCCAGACCGTTTCACTCTATGAACCGTGCAACATCTGTCCGAGACAGCGTGATCCGCTCGACGTTACCCAACTCCAAGACATCCGCCTCGCTAAGATGGTCGCGTTCGACCCTCTCCGACCACACAGCGTGTGGGATGTGCAAGGTGTCGAAGATACGTAGCAGAAGGAGACAGCCGATTTCGGTGAGATGGATGAGCGGGCCAGCGTCTACTACGGCACCTTTCACTCCCCCAAGGCCCACGCCAGATCCTCCATCATCGCCTCGCGCTGTCGTTCGGCCAGTTCCACCCAGTCTATGCCCGCTGCTGCGACAGCCTCGTCACGGCTGATCTCCCCGCGCAGGTAGCGAGCCAAAGTGCGCTCCCGCCAAAGTTGCCGCACACCAGTCTGGAAAGCCAGGGTCATCACTTCGGCCTCCGGCTTGCGGGTCTCACGCACCAGTGTCTGGAAATGGGCCAACAGATCTGTCATCGGGCTCTTCCTCTCCTCAGTTCCCTCAAAGGCTCCCCCGCTGTTGTCCACTGGCCCGTCCTTCTGGTTCAGGACGCTTGAGAACGAGGGCCCATGGGGTCCCTACTCCACAGGCGTGCCGCAGTTGGGGCAGAACTTGGACCCTCCCGGCACATCGGTCTTGCAGTTGGCGCAGATCATCGCCTCGCCTATCTTCGCGCCACAGTGGTTGCAGAACTTGGCCACGGCAGGTATGGGGTTGCCGCAACTAGGGCAGGCGATGGTGGCAGCCGCAGGCGCAGCCGCCGCGCCGCCCTGCATGGCCTGACTCATGACCCCCGCCATCATGGCCCCCATGCCCACGCCAGCCCCCATGCCCGCACCCATCTGGGCGAAGGCTCCAGCGCCACCCTCTCCAGTGGCCGTAGCGGCCTCTTCCACTGCGCGGGCGGTCTTGAACTGGAGATAGGCCTGCATATCGCCGATAGCACCCATCGCCGCTCGCTCGTCGATGGCCTTGGCAGTGTCCTCCGTAGGTGAGATATTGCTCACGTATAGGACCTTCAGGTCTACGCCCAGCGTGTTGAAATCGTCCTGGGCCTTGGCCTTGGTCCCCGCCCCGATCTCGTCATACAGGCTGGGCATGTCGAAGATGGACTTGCCCACCTCACCCAGGAGATCGGTCAGATTGGAGACGATCATGCTGCGCAGGAAGTTGTCGATGTCGTTGGTGTAGTACAGTCCCTGCGTGCCCACGATCTTGTTCACGAAGAGTTGAGCATCCTTCACCTGCATGGAGTAGGTGCCGAAGGCCCGCACGCGAACCATCCCCAGGTCCGTATCACGCAGCGCGACAGCCTCTGGAGTACCCCACTTCTGATCCACGAACTCCCGCATGTTGACGAAGTACACCTCTGCCTTGAAGGGCGTCTCGCCACTGAACGCCGCGCCGATCAGGCCCACCAACAGCGGGATGTTGGCCGTGGAGATGGTGTGCCGACCCGGACCGAAGACATCCAGCGCCTTCCCGTCGCGGAAGAAGATCGCTTGCTGGCTCTCCCGCACAATGACCTGAGAGCCAATGCGGAAATCCCCAGAACCCTGCTCTGGGATGCGATGCACCATCTCCCGACCGGTGGCATCAAAATACTCAATTACGTCGAAAATCCTGGGCATGTCACTACCTCCTACTCCATCTGTCCAGAGTTACTGTGATTCCCCCACCCTCAGGATCACATCCTTCCTGCGGTCTAGAGTGGTATTCAGTTCCTGTAGGAGGAGCAAGGTGTCGTTGGCCAAGCTCCTCAGCTCCTCCCCGGACATGGCTGCGATCGCCAGTTTGTCCATCTTCTCGGCCAGTTGGTCGACCGATGAGGTGAGGGCGCTATCGTAGATGTAGAGAGCATCCAATTGCTCCTCTTTGACCCTCACCGCGTCGAAGAGCCCCGCGTATCCGTACGCCGCCACCTTGAGGCGGTCAATGAGCAACTGGAGTTGCAACATGACTCTCTCTAGCAGGCCCAAATCCTCCAGCTTTCCCTCGCTGGCTAGCTGGTTCTGGACGTTGGAGAGCTTGGTTCGCTGCTCTTGGAAGCGCTCCGAGATGTGCATACGCAGCAGCTTGTCGGCCTCTCGCCGCATCTCCTTCTCTTTGTAGCCATGATAGCCAGGTATCATGCCCACCAGCTTCTCCAGCCTCCCTCGGGCATCTGACACCGTGCCTCTCAAATCATCCATCTTTCATCCGCCTCCTTCTGTCCTCTCCTCATGGTGCTCCGGGCCTGCTGGCATTATAACTGATGTAGAACCGAAAGGAAAAGTGGCGTTGGTTCTGTGCGGAAGGCTCCGCTACTGCTGTTTGCGACCATTGTTGGCGGATCCTTCAACACCCGAGCCTGAAGGTTCGGTCCGTCCAGTTTCCGGCTGTTGGTGACGGATGCCTTTGGCCCCGAGCCTGAAGGCTCGGCTCATCCTGCTTCCGGCCCTTGCTGGCGGATGCTTCAGCCCCCTGGGCCCGAAGGCTCGGGCCGTCCACTTTTCCGGCTGTTGGTGGCGGATGGTCTTGGCCCCGAGCCTGAAGGCTCGACCCGTGCGGTCTCCGGCCGTTGTTGGCCCACGCTTGTGGAAGACGCTTCAGCGTCGGGAAGCATAGAAGCACAGCATGGTGCTACCGTATGTGCGCTGGTCGGCTAGCTCCAGGCTGTCCATCTCCAACTCCTCGTACTCCTTAGGGTGTATCTGAGCCACCACGAGTCCCCCGGGCGCCAGGAGACTGGCGTCCTCGAGAGCGCGCAGGGTCTTGGCCCATAACCCCTCGTACTGAGGTGGCGCCACGTAGATCAGATCGAACGGTCCCCAATCACCCTTCTTCAAGAAGGCGAAGACGTCTGCCCGTACCACCCGTGACCTGTCGCCAAGGCGGGTGTGGGCAACGTTGTCCCTGATGGTAGCCACCGCCTTTCTCCTCTGATCCACGAACACAGCCAGGCTCGCGCCTCGGCTGAGGGCCTCAATACCCACGCTGCCGGTGCCGGCATAGAGGTCCAGGAAGCGGGCATCCACCACCTCCTGCCGCAAGATGCCGAACAGAGCCTCCTTCACCTTCTGCCCGACGGGACGCGTCGCGGAGCCAGGCACCGTCTTCAACTTGCGGCCTTTGGCCTCGCCCGCTATCACCCGCATGATCGCCTCTCATCTGTTGACGGTGAAGGCAGTCTACCAGTCCGAAGGAACGAGAGTAGCCGAGCCGGACGGTACAGACGATCGCTCACCAGCAGCCAAAGGAGGACAGCGACGCCGCCCAACTCCAATGGGATCGTGGCCCGGTCCTCTCGCAACACCTCCCTGTAGGCGTCGATCATGCCACCCACAGAATCGAGGTCGCGCCAATCTCCGAAACGTCTCCCAAAGAAGGGGTGAAACAAGGTGTGGGGAAAGCGCCACATCCGGTCGGTGAGCAGATGGACGTTGAAGGCCAGGGTATAGGGCAGCCAGCCCCTCCTGAAGATCAGCGTCCCAAACAGCACAGGCAGGTGGCAAAAGAAGAGCGTGTGTGCCCACACCTGGCCCGTGCGATGCCTGGAGACGCCGCTCAAAGCCAGTGCCTTGTCGCTCAGATCAGGCGCCATCGCCGCCAGTGCCACCAAGCGGTAGTCCGCATCCCGAAAGAGAGCTGCTCCCTTCTGCACAAGCCTGAGGCCACCCCAGGCATACGCAACATGGCCCAAAGGCAACATCTCAGTCTCCCAGGTCTTCTAGTTTGTCTCGCAGCTTCTCGCGCTCCTTCTCGTAGCGGCCCAGCTTGTCCCGCTCTCGACACACCACCTCCGGTGGGGCTTTGGCTACGAACCCCACGTTGGCCAGCAGTTGCTCAGAGCGGGTGATCTCTCCATCCAGGTTGGCCATCTCTTGCTTGAGTCGTCTGCGCTCCTTCTCGACGTCCACTTCCACAATCAGTGTGGTGGAGAGTTGTCCTGTCACCACCATGCTCCCCGCAGGCAGCGCTTCAAGTCGAACAGCGATCGTCTTCGGCTCCACGCGGGCCAGCCAGGCGAAGACATCCTTCTGGGACTCCAGCAGATCGCGCAGCTCGCCAGCCACGGTGTGAGAGGTCGGCTTGACGTCCACCGGCCACCCTTCTTCGGCCCGCCTATTGCGGATATCACGGATGTGCTGCCAGATCTCCTGCTGACCAGCCTCTGCCCTCTCGTCGAGGAGGCCAGGTTCAGGCCAGGGAGCGACCATCAGGCTTTCCCCATCGTGAGGCAGATGCTGCCATATCTCCTCGGTCACGAAGGGCATGAAGGGATGCAGCAGGCGCAAGGCGTGCTCGAACACATAGACCAGGACTTGAAGGGCCACTTCTTTCTCCGAGTCGTCCTGGCCGTAGAGACGGACCTTGCTGGCCTCGATATACCAATCGGCAAACTCGCCCCACAGGAACTCGTAGATCTGCTTGCCACCCTCTCCGAATTGGTAGCTCTCCAACAGACGGGTCACATCGCCTATCAGTCGGTTGTGACGCGATAGAATCCAACGATCCTCAAGCCGCAGACGACGCCCGCCAGAATGGGCTTCGAGGCCCGGAATGGGAGGCTTGTAGTCCGACGGGAGATTGCCGATGATGAAGCGGGCCATCTGCCAGATCTTGTTGGCGAAGTTCCGACTGGCCTCCAGTTTCTCCCCATATAGCTTCATGTCCTCGCCCGGGCTGCTGCCGGTGATGATGGTGAAGCGCAGAGCGTCGGCCCCGTACTGGGCGACCACATCCAGCGGGTTGGCCACGTTCCCTCTGGACTTGCTCATCTTCACCCCTTGCTCGTCTCGCATCAGGCCGTGGAGATAAACGTCGCGAAAGGGAACGTCTCCCATGTGCTCCAGACCCAACATGATCATCCTCGCCACCCAGAAGAAGAGGATGTCATACCCGGTCTCCATCACTGAGGTAGGATAGAAGTAGCGGAGATGCTCCGTGTCGTCGGGCCAGCCCAATGTGGAGAAGGGCCACAGGCCGGAAGAGAACCACGTGTCAAGGACATCCGGATCCTGATGGATGTTCTTTCCGCCGCAGTGCTCGCACTCTGTCGGGTCCACCGTGGCCACGGTCCGCTCATTGCAATCATCACAGTACCAGACAGGGATGCGATGTCCCCACCATAACTGACGGGAGATGCACCAGTCGCGGATGTTCTCCATCCAGTTGTAATACACCTTGGTGAAGCGCTCGGGGATGATCCTGATCCGCCCGTCCCGCACCGCCTCGATGGCAGGCTCGGCCAGCGGCCTGATCTTCACAAACCACTGCTCCGAGACCAGCGGCTCCACCATGGTCTGACATCGCTGGCAACGGCCTGGGGCGTGGACGTGAGTCTCTATCTTGATCAGCAACCCCTGCTCTCGCAGCTCCTCCACCAGCTTCTCCCGCGCCTCGTGCCTGTCCATCCCCTCGTAGGGTCCGGCCTCCGCATTCAGGGTCGCATCCAGGTTCATGATGTTGACGGTCTCCAGGCCATGCCGATGGCCGATCTCGTAGTCGTTGGGATCGTGGCCAGGAGTGACCTTGACCGCACCGGTGCCGAACTGCGGGTCCACCATCTCATCGGCGATGATGGGGATGCGCCGCCCCAGCACGGGCAGGATGGCGATCTTCCCCACCATCTCCTCGTAGCGTTCATCGTGAGGGTTGACCGCCACCGCCGTGTCGCCGAGGATGGTCTCCGGCCGTGTGGTAGCCACCTCGATGTAGCCGCCCGCCTCGAGCGGATAGCGCACGTAATACAACTGACCCGACTCGTCCTCGTGAGGCGTCTCCAGGTCCGAGAGGGCGGTCTGGCACCGGGGGCACCAGTTGATGATGTACTCGCCGCGGTAGATCAGGCCCTTGCGGTACAGGTTGACGAAGGCCTCCCGCACAGCCCGCGACAACCCCTCATCGAGAGTGAACCGCTCCCGCGTCCAGTCGCAGGAGGCCCCCAGGCTGCGGAGTTGATGGGTGATGATGCCGCCGTATTCATCCCTCCACTCCCAGAGCATCTCCTCGAACTTCTCGCGCCCCACGTCGTGACGGGTAAGCCCCTGCTTGGCGAGTTCCTTCTCCACCACGTTCTGAGTACTGATGCCAGCGTGGTCGGTGCCAGGCAGCCACAGCGTAGGCTCGCCCAGCATCCGATGGTAACGGATCATCAGATCCTCGAAGGCGATGAACATGGCGTGCCCGTGGTGCAACTCGCCGGTGATGTTGGGCGGCGGGATCACGATGGTGAAGGGTTTCCGATCCCAGTCTA
>JAUWLF010000131.1 GCA_030613785.1 Chloroflexota bacterium
CCGCAATAGTGGAGATGAGTTCCTTGGCACGTTCGGGGCCCATGGCCTCACCATAGATGGCGGCGATGCGCAAGGTCATGCGCACCTGGCTGGCCAGAAGGAGAGGTATGTCCAGGAATGGAATGGGTTCCATGCCAATCAATAGGTTAACCAAGCTGGTGTTGCGAATCACACTGCGCGTCATGCGCCGCCGATACAAAGGTAGTTCCCTGCCCAACGCCACCGCCAGTGCAGGTCGCACCTCGATGATGCGGGGAAGCAGCAGTCTGGCCACATTAGTACCCTTCTTGGCCGAGATCGGCGTCACGGAGATGCCCAGCTTGCCCTGGACGTCGGCCATTACGAGCTTGAGATCTCGCTTGATCAGATCTATCTTGTTGAGGGCCACCATGAGCGGCTGCTTCTCAGCGCGCAGTTTCTGATAGAGGTTGTAGTCCTCCTGGCGCAGACCCGCCGCCCCATCAAAGAGCAGCACAGTCCGGTCCGCCCCTCTCATCGCCTCCAGCGCGATGTCCCCTCGATCGACACCACCTACCTCGCCGAAACCAGGGGTGTCTACGAGGGTGAACGGTCCATACCGCTGGGTGATCACCGCCTTGGTTGTCCCCGGCCCCGCCGTCACGAGCGAAACCTCTTTCCCACACAGGAGGTTGACCAACGTAGACTTCCCCGAGTTCACTGGCCCCACTATGGCCAGCCTGGCGCGGGTTTCTTCCTCAATGCCAAGAGACATGCTCTCCTGGTCAAAGACCTGGAGCAGCTTCCTCAACTCATTCAGCGCCATAGGGGTCCTGAGCATCGTGACTCCGGCGGACTACATCTGCGTGGAATGTTACCAGATGGCAATCCAAAAGCCTAGCACTTGGCCTCCACTGAGCATCCAGATGCGACAGTGCTCCGGTTTGTGTATAATACGGAAGCTTCGTGGTTTGCCGCCCCATTTGCGATCCACGGGAGGGAAGAGGGATGATGTCACAGATGAGCACCCGCCTTCAAGTGCTGCTTGGCTTCCTGCTCGTGATCCCGGCCTTGTCTCTGGCCATCTTGGCCGGATGCGGTCGCTCGCCATCCGCCACGCCGAGCGTGACGAGGCAGAGTCCCACCCCCACGCCAGACTCGACCACGCCCACCAGCGCCACCCCTGTCCCAGCACCCTCTCCGCTGGGCCCCGCCCCTTCATTCATCCCCTTGACCCGCTGGGGCCCGGCGCAGTTCGCGCCCGGTGAGTCGGACGCTGGCGCACTCGTCCTGCAAGCACAATATCAAGAGTTCACCAGCGAGAATCCGGATCTAGGGGTGGAATACGTGCGCAAGGCCCCCTACGGAGAGGGGGGCGTACTAGACTTCCTACTGTCTGCCAGCTATGCCGCTCCTAACGTGCTGCCCGATGTGGCCATAGTTGATGCCTTCGAACTCGCCCCGCTGGTCCGGGCAGGGATAGCCACACCCTTGCAGGATCTAGTCTCGGAGGAGTTGGTGGCTGACCTGTTCCCCTTCGCCCAACAGGCCTCTACCTTCGGCGATGACCTCATCGCCCTCCAGTTCGAGGCGGACATAGAGCACGCGATCTACTACACGAGGACACTGGAGACTCCTCCCGCCACCTGGGCCGATCTGTTCGCCTACCCGATCAGCTACACATTCCCGGCCGGAGGCGAGAATGGACTGGTGAACGACGCTTACCTGATCCAATACCTGGCTCAAGAAGGTCAGTTCCTAGACGAGGAAGGAAAAGCTGCCCTTGAACACTCCCCCGTCCAGCGAGTGCTGCGGCTGTACGATGCTGTCCGTAAGTACTATGTCAGTCCCAGCGAGATCTTGGAGATACACGACCTGGAGGAGTGTTGGGCAGCGTACACTGAGGGGAACATTGCTCTGAGTCACATCAGCTCCTGGCGATACCTCACCAGCCGTGCCCTCATGGTAGATACGAGCTTCTCCGCCGTGCCCACAGAGACCGGCCGCACGGCCACCATGAGTCGAGGCTGGGCCTTCGTGATCATCGCGGAGTCGCCCCATCGCCAGGCAGCCGCTGCCCGGCTGATAGAGTGGCTGATGACCTCCCAAAACCTGGCAGAATGGAGTGTGGCAACAAACCACCTGCCTGCTCGCTCTGCCGCCCTCCCACTGACGGATTGGCCGGACGACTACACCCAATTCCTGGAGAACCAGTTGCAAAATGCCTTCTACCGTCCCTCCACGCCCGAGTTCGACAGAATAGCACGGGCCCTCCAAGTGGCGGTAGAAGATGTGTTGACGGGCGAGCGGACTCCTCGAGAGACAACCTCGACGCTCATGGACAGCCTAGAGTAAGGGCAGCTCGCCTGGCTAGCTCAATCCATCCTCGGAGTGCTCCCGAGCACCACAGGCGCGACCGCCTTCAAGTCTGTCATGACAGGGGGAATCTGAGTATGTCCTGGCGTGCGACGCGCCTCTCTCCTCGTCTGCGACGGTTGACGATGGTCATTCGCGGTGCACCGCATCACCCATGTGATTCGATCACGTCCGGTATTCCACACCGCCGGTGTGCAGACCTCTAGTCCTGCGAGAATCGGTCGAGGAACTTGTCCTCGAACTCCCTGAGGGTGTTTTCCAAGCTCTGCTGCCGCACGGCCACGGTGAGATCACCCCTGGTCCTCTCCGTCACCCCACGCACCATGTCCGTCGTTCGGCGCAACCCCCTGGTAAGGGCGTCGGGGTAATCGACAGTAACCAGCACCCCGTATACCTCTTCCATGGTCTTCAGCAACTGTTCTCCCCTATCCAACTCGCCGTGTCGGATGAGGTCCAGTATGGCGCGCCTCAATTCACCCATGGCCTCCCCCAGCCCATTCAAGTAGGCGGGGTAGTCCATCTTCAGCTCATCAGGTCCTGGCAAGGGCTGTCCGGTGATCAACGCATAGGTAATGCTGGCCTCGGCGAACTCCTTCAGCGCAGCGTGGACATACCCAGCCTCATAGATGCGAGGCTCCTCAGCCACATCGGTGTTGAACTGCTCCACCAGAGCTCGGCCCTCGTCTAGCATCTCCTGCGCCTTCCCGAACTCCCCCCGATGCACAGCCCGGATGGTATTGGCCGAATGGCGTATCAGACGGCGTGAAAGCCCCAACGCTTTCTCTCGAGTCTGGTGCCGTGCCTCCAGCACCTCCAAAGTCTGTTGAGCGATCTCATTCAACTCATCCACTGGTCTCCAACCTCCTGTTGTCGGCACAGCCTGCCGCTGTTGTCACCCCAAGCCCTGATTCCTAGGCTCACGGGCAAACGCTTAGGCGGGTGGACCGTCCGCCCCCCGCCTCGACGCCTCTCGACAAGCCATACCGTAGCGATAACTTACTAAACGTAACCTGCCTCTGTCAAATGGTCAAGCTGGCGCAGAACTCGCCAGCCCCATTACCCCACGGTCATCAGGGCCCTTATCTGCTCGAACACGCCCTCGCCGATGCCATGGACTTCCATGATCTCCTCGATGGCTCCAAAGGGGCCCTGCGCCTCGCGATGCTCAACAATACACTGAGCCAACGTGGGGCCAATGCCCGGCAACGTCTCCAGTTCAACGCGGCTGGCGGTGTTGATGTTGACCAGGTCTCCCTCGGAGCTGCTGCCAGACGGCAATGGCGGGTTCTCCTCGCCTATCGCAGGTACGTAGATCTGATCCTCATCGTGGACCCTCCGCGCCAGATTGACCCGGTTCAGGTCCGCCTCCGCCGTGGCGCCGCCTGCGGCATCCAAGGCCTGCTCTACGCGGCTGCCTTCCAGCAGATGGTACACTCCCGGATCCGCCACCGCACCGGTAACGTACACCGCCAGTTGGACAGGCGTGGGGACGGACGTAGGTGAGGGCTCGATTATCTCTATCGCCTGCGGGCTGGGCCGGCGCACATAGATCATCCCGCCAGCCGTGACGAGCAACACGAACAGGACTCCGATGATCTGGACCCTGTTCCTTTCCAGCGCCTCGTTCATCACCAGTCCTTGATCATTCGCTCAATGGGAAAACGGGGCTCGATGTCGACAGGGATATCACTGACGCGCTCCATCGCCTGTTGCAGCAGGGGCGTCAGCTTGCCATAGTTGTCCAGGAATTCCTTCACAGAGTGATAGCGTGCCTGAGCCTGAAGCATCAGTATCATTCCCGTCAACTCCCGGATCCCCTCTCGCAAGAGGGCAAAGTCAACCTCGAACTTGCCACTGACCCCATCGTACACAATGCCGCCTCGCTCCAGGTGGTAGTTAAGCTCAATCAACCCCGCTCGGCCGTGGGCCTCGTCTATGCCAAAGCGGACGGAGCGGAAGAGGGAGACCACATAGCTCACGCACGCCTTCTCCAGACCCGACAACACCCCCTTGTCTATCAGGTATAGAAGGTTGCACATTCCCGCCACGTCGGCTTTGGTCTCCTCGATGGTGGGATAGAGATCCTTCAAGGCCCGGCTCACCGTCGTTTCCGAGCCATCGGGAAGGCTGATGAAGCTCGGCCCCATGCTATGGGCCAGCTCGTGCATAAGGACGAAGTTGAACAAGGCATCGAAATCCACCAGCGCCAGTTGCTGTTCCGCGATGATCCGTCTGGCCGTGGGAATCGTGCAGTTCCGGAACTTGGCTTCGGCCACGTTCTTGAGCATCACCTTCTTGCTGCCCTTCGCCTGCCTCACCTTTTCATCGTTGGGAAGAACAAAGGCGGCGGCCTGGACGCCCGGCTTCATCTCGCCGCCGCAGAAGACTTCGCTCACCACGCTGATAGGGGAGCTTTCACCCCCTCGCATGGCCTCGTACTCACCGCCACCCGGCAGATTGTCCTCCATTTCCGGAAGGTAGCGGGTCATAGTCTCCAGCTTATCGCTTTCCCTGGCATCCTTGATACCAATTAGCGCTTCAAATGAAGTTTTGTAACCAAACAGCCGATCCTCATAAACCTCGTAGGGTCCGATCGTCACATCGATCAGACTATCCTCAACGTCCATCCAGTCTATTTCGCTCTGGAAGTAGTCGTTACTCCTGAAAGCGTCAGCTCTGCTTCTCAGGAATCGGGCCAGAGAAAGATTGTCGGTGATCTCGGCCGCTTCCTCCAACAGTCTTGCGGCCGGCTCCAAGAACTCTTCATAGGCGACGGAATAGGGCACCGCCACCAGTTCGTTGCCCTCTCGCCCGATGACCGTGTAGTACTCCGTGAAGGCCTCCGTCTCCTCAGGATGTTCTGCCACCCAGGCCTCAAACTCCTCTTTGGTCAGATCCGGTGGATAGAAGCCCGCCCCCAGGGGCTTCTCCTCCTCGCCCATGAATGGCCTATGCTCTTCAAGGCGGTCCCAAGGTCCGAACATGATGCGGAAGTAGTGCAGTGGGGCTTGGCTCTCCTCCCCCTGCTCGGTCTCGAGTTGCGCCAGCCAATCGGGGCAGCGGGGCGATACCTGTCGCAGGAAGATCCCGTCCATCAGGCGTGCCGCCTCGATCAGCTTCTTCAACACGCGCTTGTCCCTCTCGCCAAGCAGCGTTTGGTCGAAGCTCAGTTCCACGGAGGTGAACTGCGCTATCCTCTCCTCGATCGTTTTGCTCATAGCCTCGCCTGCCCTCCCTCTTGGCCATCACCACTTCATTGCACGACGGAATCATTATATCACCGTTTCACCGTCGCTTCAAGAGTTTCGAGGGTGTTCGGTATTCCAGATCGCCTGACATCAAGTCATCCTCAACACTATCGCACCTGGAGAATGTCGAAAAACGCTTCTCAAGACTGCTGCTGCATTCATCCTGAGCGCCGTCCTGAGCCTGTCGAAGGATAGGCCGCAGGCCGTATCGAAGGATGCAATCCAGCGGACGGCGGGATTCCAAATCCCGCCGCATTCAGGGGTAGGGGCAGGGCATGCCCTGCCCCTACGACAACACCACCGTTTGCCGCACTGTGGACCGTTGAAGTCCGGGAGGGAGTTCCTGGCATTAGCGCCGGAATCAATTCCCGCGCGACTGGGCACAACCCCATCAACCGCCGAGAAATGGATATCCCCGCTCAACCAGTATCGTCTGTAGGACAGGTTGGCAACCTGTCCTACGTTTTCGCCGTCCGGCGAGGCCAGCCCTGCCCCTGCCACCCCGTCACCCATCCGTGCACGCTTTGCCGATAGGGCAGGTCACAAGAACACCCTTGCGAAGGTTCGGAACCTTCGCAAGGGTACGTAGCTCCAGGGGCCGCACGTGACGGCAATCGGTATCCCTGGTCCTGATAGGTTGCACGGCACTGACCACAAGGTGTGACATCTGGCGCGGGATGCCACCCCAACCCCGTAGGGGCAGGGCATGCCCTGCCCCTACGACAACACCACCGTTTGCCGCACTGTGGACCGTTGAAGTCCGGGAGGGAGTTCCTGGCATTAGCGCCGGAATCAATTCCCGCGCCACTGGGCACAACCCCATCAACCGCCGACAAATGGATATCCCCGCTCAAGCAGTATCGTCTGTAGGACAGGTTGCCAACCTGTCCTACGTTTTCGCCGTCCGGCGAGGCCAGCCCTGTCCCTACCACCCCGTCGGTCATCTGCGCATCCTTTGCGGATAGGGCAGCCTGCTCTCGATACCATCCCACCTGGAGCATGTCGAAAAACGCTAATGGATTCATCCTGAGTAGGCCGTAGGCCATATCGAAGGATGCAATCCAGCCGACGGCGGGATTCCAAATCCCGCCGCAGCACAAGGGTGCTGGATTCTTCCACACCCTCCCCACGCTGCGCTGACACGGTCGGTTTGATGTAGGACAGGTTGGCAACCTGTCCTACGTTTTCGCCGTCCGGCGAGGCCAGCCGTGCCCCCACCACCCCGTCACACATCTGCGCACCCTTTGCGAGGGCAGGCCAGAAGAACACCCTTGCGAAGGTTCGGAACCTTCGCAAGGGTAGGTATTCCGAGATGACAAGACTCCAAAGATGTGATACAATTAGTCACTAGAATCCCTATCCGCGACAACACACCCTGTAGGTGCACAGCGTGCTGGAAGAGGGGATCGAGAATTGAGCGCAGAAAGACCTGGGGCCCAAGCAACCACGCCTGACCAGGCTCGTCGACAGGTCGAGGGGCTCGTGGAGCGCTTCGCCTCCAACCTGGAGGCCTACAAGCGCGCCGAGTACAAAGAGACCCAGGTGCGCGTGGAGTTCATCAACCCCTTCTTCGAGGCCCTGGGCTGGGACGTGCGGAACGTCCGAGGGTACGCCGAGCAGTACAAGGACGTGGTCCACGAGGACGCCATCAAAGTCAGCGGGGCGACCCGCGCGCCCGACTACTGCTTTCGCGTCGGTGGAGCGCGGAAGTTCTTCCTGGAAGCCAAGAAGCCCTCTGTAATGGTCAAAGGCGACGTCGGCCCGGCCTATCAACTGCGGCGCTACGCCTGGAGCGCCAAGCTGCCCCTCAGCATTCTCACCGATTTCGAGGAGTTCGCGGTTTACGACTGCCGCCAGCGCCCCAAGCCCACCGACAAGGTCACCGTGGGCCGGATCATGTACCTCACCTTCGACCAGTACCTCGACCGCTTCGACGACGTCTACAGCGTCTTCGCCAGGGAATCGGTGCTCAAAGGCTCCTTCGACCGCTACGTACAAGAGACCAGACGCAAGCGCGGCACCGCCGAGGTGGACGTCGAGTTCCTGAAGGAGATCGAGGGTTGGCGCGACACCTTGGCCCGCAACATCGCCCTGCGCAACCTTGGGCTCTCTGTCCACGAACTCAACTTCGCCGTGCAGCGTACCATCGACCGCATCATCTTCCTGCGCATGTGCGAGGACCGGGGCATCGAGGAGTATGGCTCTCTCCTGGGTCTCACCGGTGGCCCCCAGATCTACGCCCGCCTGGGGGAACTGTACCGGCAGGCCGATGAAAAGTACAACTCCTCCCTCTTTGACTTCCAGGCCGACACCCTGACCAGGTCCCTGGCGCTGGACGACAAGGTCCTCAAGCCCATCCTGGCGGGGTTGTACTACCCAGAGTGTCCCTACGAGTTCTCGGTACTGCCTACCGAGATCCTGGGCCAGGTGTACGAGCAGTTCCTGGGCAAGGTCATCCGCCTCACCCCCGCCCACCGCGCCAAAGTGGAGGAGAAGCCCGAGGTCAAGAAGGCGGGCGGCGTCTACTACACCCCCACCTACATCGTAGAGTACATCGTCCAGCAGACGGTGGGGAAACTCGTCGAGAGCAAGACGCCCCGGCAGATCAGCAAGCTGCGAGTTCTGGACCCCGCCTGCGGCTCCGGCTCCTTCCTGCTGGGGGCGTACCAATATCTGCTGGACTATCACATTCAGTGGTACGAGGACCACGACCCCGCCAAGCACGCACGGGGCAAGCGGCCCGTCCTCTACCAGGGGCCAGGGCGAGAGTGGCGCCTGCCCACCGGGGAGAAGAAGCGCATCTTGCTCAACAACATCTACGGGGTGGACATAGACCGCCAGGCGGTGGAGGTGACCAAGCTGAGCCTGCTGCTCAAAGTGCTGGAGGGGGAGAACCAGGAGTCCCTGGGCCAGCAACTGGCCCTGTGGCGAGAGCGCGCCCTGCCCGACCTGGGGGACAACGTCAAGTGCGGCAACTCCCTCATCGGGCCGGACTACTTCGAGGGCCAACTACTGCCCAACGAGGAGGAGATGCGGCGGGTGAACCCTTTCGACTGGGAGACGGAGTTCCCGGAGATCATGGCGGCAGGGGGATTTGATGCGGTGATAGGGAACCCCCCTTACGTGCGACAGGAAGGCCTCCGTGACGACAAGGGATACTACCACTCACACTACGAGACCTATGTCCCAACCGCGGACCTCTATGTGAACTTCATAGAGAAGGGCATCGCCCTGCTGCCCACGACCGGGCTGTTCTGCATGATCGTCTCCAACAAGTGGCTCCGCAGCGCATATGGCCGGCCTCTGCGCAGGTTCCTTGGAGAAGCCGCTTCGGTGCTGCAGATGGTCGATTTGGCTGGCCTGCCAGTCTTCGTCAAGGCCACCGTTCGCACGCTGATCCTGATCTGCTCTCCGGGCGCGGGA
>JAUWLF010000181.1 GCA_030613785.1 Chloroflexota bacterium
GGAACCACCCCGGGACACCATCGAAGTCGAGGGGCTGGGGAGTATCGCGGTGGAGGGCACCACCCTCTTCGTCGTCAATCGCAGCGCCGACCGCGTGGTGGTGACGGCTCTGGCGGAGGATGGTGAGGCTGCCATCGCTGCCCTGGACCGGCTGGCCTTCGGCGATTTCTGGGGCTGCCTAGAGAGCGACGACGTGATGGTATGCTCGACAGGTGAGGCTGAGGACGATCTGGGGCTGGACACCGGCCGCGAGGAGCCTGAAGAGCTTGGTGGGGGGCCTGACGAGGAGGAACCGGTCGAGGAAGTGCCCAGGATAGGGTCCCGGTTGGAGTCGGAGGCCGCTCTGGAGGCCGGGGTGCTCTGGTTGACGGAGCTGGGCGACGAGTCATACGATGTCACCTCCCAGGCGGGCGAGACCTACACGTATACTGTGTACCTGGACCGGTCGCGGGACGTGATGTGGGTCTATGGGTGGTGCGCAACGACCGAGGAGCTGTTGGGGCAGAACTGGGATAACATCACTCTGGCCTTCACGATGAACGGCGAAGAGGTGCCGCTAGGCAAGTTCGCCATTTTGGAGCACGGATTAGAAGACCAAGAATGCCGGCTGTACTACGCCCTGGTGACCGATTGGCCAGTCGGCGAATACGTGCTCATCAGCGAAGTCACCTTCGACACGGAACTGGACGACGGAACCGATATCTACCCCGCGGGCACCCACTACTACAAGCACATTGTCTCTGTGGGTGGTTAGGCGACGCTGGTTGGGGAAGCCTGATCTCTTTGCCTGGCTTCCTCCCAGTCACAGTTGGGTTGCCAAGCCCCGTTCCCTCTAGGAGGGTGTGGGAAAAAGCAGCAGCCTCATCCTGCGGCGGGATTGCAAATCCCGCCGCCCGCTGGATTTGTAATCCAGCGGCAGCCCTGAGAAGCGTTTTTCGACACTCTCCTCTAGCCGACTTGACAAGAGTGAGCATTTGTGGTATATTTACTGCAGAAGGTACACACTGACCCTGCCTGTCGCAGGTGGAAGAAGCTCATCCGTAGCTGTTTTCTCATCCTCGACTGCTCGGCGGCGTGTAAGTGCTGAATCCGTATAGAAGCGGAGGCTTCTTGAGGCACAGCCGCACCTTCAATCTAGGAAAGGAGAGCAGAACAGCTATGGAAGAGTCCAGAGAAAACGGGACCGTTAAGTGGTTCAGCGACGGCAAGGGCTACGGCTTCATCACGCGTGATGAAGGCAAGGACGTGTTCGTCCACTTCTCGGGCATTCGAGCTGGCGGACCTCGTTCACTGAGCGAGGGTGACAAGGTGGAATTCTCCATCGAGACCGACCAGCGTGGGCCCAGGGCCACCGATCTGGTGGTGACCGAGTCCGCTCCGCGCCAGAGCTACGGCCAGAGCCAGTGGTAGGCCTGGTGTAGGCTGCGCGAGCAAGCGCAACTGATCACGAGAGAGCCTCAGGGCGATTGTTTCGCTGCTGAGGCTCTTTTTCTTGGCGAGGGTGCCCATCCGTTATCGACAGAATGTTTCGAGTGTGCGATGTTGTCTTAGTCAGGTGCAGGGGGGCCGCCTGAGGTGGGCAGAACTGGGATAACATCACTCTGGCCTTCACGATGAACGGCGAAGACGTGCCGCCAGACACGTTCGCCATGCTAGAGTACGGATTGGAAGACGAGGAATGCCGGCTGTACTACGCCCTGGTGACCGATTGGTCAGTCGGCGAACACGTACTCATCACCGAAGTCACCTTCGAGACGGAACTGGACGACGGAACCGATCTCTACCCCGCGGGCACCCACTACTACAGGCACATCGTGTCTGTGGGTGGCTAGGCGACGCTGGTTGGGGAAGCCTGATCTCTTTCCCTGGCTTCCTCCCAGTCACAGTTGGGTTCCCAATCCCCGTCCCCTCTAGCCGATTTGACAAGAGTGAGGATTTGTGGTATATATGGTGTAGAAGGTACACACTGACCCTGCCTGTCGCAGGTGGACTAGGCTCATTCGTAGCTGTTTTCTCATCCTGGACTGCTCGGCGGCGTGTAAGTGCTGCATCCGTATGGAAGCTGAGGCTTCTTGAGGCACAGCCGCACCTTCAATCTAGGGAAAGGAGAGCAGAACAGCTATGGAAGAGGCCAGAGTCAACGGGACCGTTAAGTGGTTCAGCGACGGTAAGGGCTACGGCTTCATCACGCGTGATGAAGGCAAGGACGTGTTCGTCCACTTCTCGGGCATTCGCGCTGGCGGACCTCGCTCACTGGGCGAGGGTGACAAGG
>JAUWLF010000160.1 GCA_030613785.1 Chloroflexota bacterium
GAACAGTGTCGGAACCTGGTACGACAATGCCCCGATGGAGAGCTTCTTTGGTACGTTGAAAAGCGAGTTGGTGCATCACCGTGTATATCGTACCCGCGACGAGGCGAGGGCTGACCTGTTCTTCTACATCGAGGCGTTCTACAATCGACCTCGGCGCCACTCGGCGCTGGACTATCGCAGCCCGGAGGCCTATGAGCAACTCTATCATCAGCAGCGTGAACTTTGCCTAACTCCGTGTCCACAAAACTAGGGGAGGGTCAGTCAACTAGAAGCAAATGCAAGAGGGGGCTTGACAAGCTTTCAAAAGTGTGGTAAACTATACAGTGTCGTGAATGTCCCCTGGCGTTCTCCCTGAGGAAGGGCGTATGTCAGGGAGCAATATAGTTCGAAGATCGGGGATGAACCTCATCCCCGATCTTCATATATCGATCCCACTAAGGAGCGAAAAATGGCAAGGCTGGCTATCTTCATAGACGGGGGCTATTTAGACGCCCTTGCTCGGGATGAGTTCTCTGTCTGGGTCGACTACAAGAGATTCGTGGAGCAAATCGTGCTCACTGTCGCATCAAGAACGCCCAATTCTGTAGACCTATTGAGAACCTACTACTACCACTGCTTACCCTACCAGAGCAATCCCCCGACCCAGAAAGAGGCGGTCCGCTACGGTTCAAAACACCGCCTTTTCACTAAGCTACGACACCTAGACCGATTTACCGTCCGTGAGGGCCGCCTAGCTTTCCGAGGACTTGATGCCCAAGGCGAGCCAATATTCCAGCAGAAAGGCGTCGACTTACTCTTGGGTCTTGATTTTGCTCTATTGAGTGGCAAACGCCAGATAACCCATGCAGCCGTTGTTTCAGGCGACTCCGACTTGGTTCCGGCGTTTGAAGTAGCACGGCAAGAGGGAATATCTGTATGGTTATTCCATGGTCCTCGATGCTCTAAGGTGGCTGGCAGCAGCACTTACGCTGAGGAATTGTGGCTAGCAGGGGATGAACGGATTGAGTTGGACCAGACATTTATGGATCGAGTGGCCATGCCGCCTGCGCCGCAAGCAATTTGAAGCACCAAAGCGTATAAGAGGGATGAGTCTGCCCTTCATGCTACAAGACGAACATTGTTCCTAACTGCGCTCGGCGCCTCTTCTTTGGCCTTGCCCAAAGCCATCGCCTGCATCACTATCACCGACAGCAGACAGTGTAGCTCAACTCTGTCCAGTCCCCTCAGAGTCACGCAGCTTAGTGCCCTGAAGCCCTTGAATCTCCCAAAGGACCTCTCTACGCTCCCTCTGAGTGCGCATAACGCGTTCAATGTATGGGAAGACCTAGCCAGTTCACCTGGTCAGGTCGATCACACTTCTTGCAGATGCTTCCCCGGCAGCGACACGAGAAAGCACAGCTCGGGTATGGTTTCCTGTGTGGTCAGGCCCAGTGCGGTACCAGGACACGAAGCGCTCAACGAGCTAGCACTCGAAAGCAAGCTGACACGCCACCCTGCATCCAGGAACTCTCGAAATCTCGGCGCTGGTGGTATTTGACAACTTGACAAGAATGTGGTATAATAGTGTCAAGCAGCCGAGGTATCAAGATACCATACGCATGATAGCAATGAAAGGGGGATGATGTGAAGATGCGAAGCATGACTGTCAGATTGAGCGAGGAACAATATGAAGAGCTACAAGTGGCGTCCTTGATCGAAGAGCGACCAATGGCGGATATTATCCGCGATGGTGTTCAGGAGTATATGGATCAAAGACTCCCTGCGCTGGACCGAGTCAAGGAAGCTGTTGCAAGAGCTCGTTCTCGTGAGCCGGTCCCGCTCGAACGTGCATTGAAGATGGCCGAACGAGCTGCAGAGCTAGATGATTCAGAAGGGCTTGGTGAGGTGCGCGTAGTGCAGACACGAGCGACAGGATCTCGACGCGCCCCGCGAAAGAAGACTCCCAAGGCTAGTGGCAGCTAAAGTGTGGAAACCGGGATGCCCGGAATGGGAAGAGGACATAGAGAATTCCCGAGCGAGGAAGCAGCGCAGGCGTGTGTTCAATAAGGTTGTGACCGAGGATTGCAGTAATCCGCCGAGTGCACAAATGGCAAGAGTGTGGCATCAAGAGCTGTTTGACAATCTGGTGCCACACTCAGACTATCTGGGCAAGTTTAGAGATGTCGAAAAGACATCACGCTGTTTGAATGGTTACGATGTGCGTGTGGCTGACGCAGTTGCCGTCCCGCACGAGAGTGTGCTGGAAGAGGTTGACACCTTTTTCGAGGCATTTCGGTCAATGGTCAAGGTGCTAGACGAGATTTGGAGATTGCGGGGCGGAGCGTATGCAGTGGAGGACATCGATCAGGTTGTCGGCTTGGCTGCCTGGGCACATCGAGAATGGGTCAGGATTCATCCCTTCGCGAACGGAAACGGGCGTACCGCCCGTCTATGGGCCAACTATGTGTTTTGCCGATATGATTTTGGTCCCGTGGTGATCTTGCGACCTCGTCCTGATCAACCTTATGGGAAACTCTCCCGCATCTCAATGAAATCTGCCAATCATGAGCCTATTAAGGGTCTCTTCTGGGCATTGTTGGCCAAGAGCTATCCAGAGTCCGCCGATATCATGCCACCCTTCTGACATTGGTCCGAATTGCTCCAAAGGCACGTTGCTTTGCTTAACTCCGTGTCCACAAAATTGGGGGAGGGTCATTCCTAGAGGCCGGGCGTTGAGGAAATTGGCGTGTCAGGCATTGCTTGGTGCCCCTGAGTTCGGCTCCGGGCCAGTGGGTATCTCCACGAGCCGGTCGGAAATGCCTGCTAGGTCTTGCGCCCGCCAGATGCGGCCACTGCCCGGTGGCCACTCTCCCCGGAGCGCCTCGTGCCATGCGGCTGGAATCGATTCGCAACCGTAGGCCGCCCCGGCCATCGCCCCCACGACCGCCCCTGCGGTGTCTGGATCGTTGCCCAGGCTGACCACTTGTACAACCGCCTCCTCGAATGAATCAGTGGTCAGCAGCCCCCAAACAGCGCTCTCCAGAGTGTCCCGCACCCATCCGCTGTTCTGCAACTCCTCTCGACGGCGAGAAGGAGCCGACTCGATCACCAATCGCAGCGGCTGAGGCACCGCCGCTACCTCCAGCGCCCAACCCACCGCCTCTGCTGGCTCGATTCCATGCAAGAGGCGGTAGACCGCTGCGTTAACGAAAGCGCACCCGGCCACGCACTCCCGATGAGGGTGAGTCACCTGGCTCTGCAAGCGACTGTCCGCCAGCAAGCGGTCCACATCGCCCCAATGCGCCAACGCCACCGGCCAGCAGCGCATCACCGAACCATTCCCCGCCGACTCGGGCCGCCGCCGTTGCGCCGCTTCCACAGCGTCTTGCCACGTTTCCCCGCCAGCGATACGAGAAAGCACGGCTCGGGTATGGTTTCCTATGTCGTCAGGCCCAGTGCGGTACCAGGACACGAAGCGCTCTGCGACTTCATCGCCCAGCGCCTGGGCTGGGGTGAACGTCGAAGGATCAGCCGAGCCATTCACTGGATCCCTCCGACTGACGACCAGCATGCTCTCAGCCAGGGCGAGCGCCATCTCTGTATCGTCGGTGAAGGTACCGGCCGGGAGCCGTCCTGCCTGCATCTCCCGTACCAGGCGGTCGGCTGGCTGGCGCGGGCCGAACTCTAGAGGCATCCCGAGGGCGTCTCCCACGGCCGCTCCTACTGCGCAACCGCGCGCACGATCCAACATCATAGTGTTCACTGCGTCCTGTCCTTCCGGTCACGTCTCGCAGATGCTACATCAGTTTCGGTGGCACGTACTTCCTCACGCATGCGGTCTACGAGCGCAAGGATGTATTCCATGGCTTGCTCATCGGGGTCAAATCCATAGTGGCGCCACCGCCTCTGCTCAAAGAACAGGCAGGTACGCAGTTCGGTGAGGGAGCTCGGCAAGACTCCCTCCACACGGAAAGCCTCGGCTCCCCCGTAACCAATCTCCGCACACTTCTTGAAAGAACCCCATCTCTCGTACCCGTTCAAGGACAGGGCGAATCTTCCGATCTCGTGCCATTGCGCATGGGGTGAAGGCAGGTCACTTTCCGTCAGATCCTCGTTGGCGATTTCTCTACCCATCTGCCCATTCCTACAAGAGGCCTCGCGCAACAAAACCAGTGATTCCGAAGTACGGCGCCCCCTCAGCACACGAGGAAAGCCCGCCTGGTTGCTACAGACGGCCCCCCGTGCTAAACTGTCTTTGTCCGAGGCACCGCTGAGCACCCCAGATCCTGCTCCGGATTCACACCAGCGGCGAAGCTTGCGAGATCCCCATTACCAGGCAGATTGTACCAGAGTACGATGATAAGGGCAAGCCCTTTGAGCCCAGACTTGCGGCTGAGGTTCGTAGATCAGAGTAGAACACCTTGCGAATTTCCAAATGGATTCTTGCCCTGTGAGGAAAGAAGCTATGCGCGTACCGGAGAGAATCCAGAGCATTGCACCACCAGCCATGGACCTACTGAACGCCCGGGCCGAGAGACTCCAGCGGGAAGGGGCCGATGTCATCAGCCTGGGCCAGGGCGTCCCAGGGTTCCCCATCGTCAGCGAGGCGATGGAGATGGCCCGGCAGGCGCTGGAGGAGGCTGACACTCACGTCTACAGCGCCGACGCTGGCCTTTTGCCCCTCCGGCAAGCCTTGAGCGCAACCCTGGCTGAGGAGACTGGAATAGAGGTCGATCCCGAGACGGAGATCATCGTCACGGCGGGCGCCAATCAGGCCTTCTTGCTGGCCTTGCTCACGCTCCTGGAGCCTGGCGACAAGGTGCTCTTGCCATCTCCCTTCTACTTCAACCACGAGATGGCGGTGCGCATCGTGGGTGGCGTCCCTGTGGAAGTCCCATTGTCCGAAGAGACCGGATTCCAGTTGCGGCTCAGGGACCTGGAGCCCCACTTGGAGATGGGTCCTCGGGCCTTGGTGATCGTCTCTCCCAACAACCCC
>JAUWLF010000167.1 GCA_030613785.1 Chloroflexota bacterium
GAACGCGCGTTCGCTCCTGGAACGAGAGAGAACAAGGCGCGTTTTGCCATTTCTAGGGGGCACGGATCGTCACATCACAACTGGAGATCAAGTGCATCAGAAAGGAGGCGGGAGGCGCCAAAGAGCGAAAGTCAACAGGGAGGATATGGGCAAGACAATCACTTGAAAGGAAAGAAAGATGAAAAGCGGAAAGAGTTGGTGGATGCCGGTGCTGTTGGGTGTGCTGTTGATGGCGATCTTGGTGGGAGCGGCGGGGGCCAGGCCAAATGAGAGAGCTCAGGCTGCGAGCGGAACGAGGCAACTGATTGTATCCGCGGCGGACTTCTATCCGATCAACAACACGTATGCCTTCTACAACTACGGCAGCTCCCTAACATCGAGCGCTAACATGTCCTACGTCAACTTCACTGCTCCTGTTCAGTTCCCAGCCGCCTATTATGTGACGGTGGAGAAGGTCCAGTTGTTTGCGTACGACAACAACACCACCGGCCAGATAAAGATGTGGCTGTACCGGACCAAGCCGTCCGTGGGCACTTTGCTTGCGATGGCATACATCGACACGGGCTGGACTTTTGCTGATCCTGTGAATAATCCCCGCACCTGGACGGACACCAGTATCAGCCCCAACGTGAAGAATCCGGCCAACGGGACCTATCTCTGGGTGCAGTTTTCGGACAACACCAACCTGGATCTGTACGGGGTCCGGATCTTCTACCACACGGGTAGGTAGCGATCTAGCATTCTGCAACAGGGATCTGCTTGGCGGTCAGTGAGCCTCACCTGACCGCAGAGCGAGTCTGCCTGCAATTGGCCAGGCTACGTGTCTAGGTTGCCACGGCATCGTTATGACCTACACGTTCATCGTTCGTAGAGCCCCAGCGCCCGCAGAAACGCCCCTTCACTGAACGTGATGTGTGCGACGAGACCTCGAACTTGACATCGGGGCGGGATTGGTGTAACATTGTTCAATAGTACTTTTGTACTATACGCCATCCTTGGTTGGATGGCTGTTTCCCTTACATCCCGGCGATCATGAGGTGAGGGTGGCAGGCGTGAGGGAGACCCACTACGCCTGGAATCCGGCGCAGACGCCGACAGCCGCGGGTGCCACGTAATGCAGCACGCACGCTACCGATCCGTGTGACCCTTTTGTGCTTTGTGCGACTTGGGTGAACGGGGAGGTATACGTTGTGCGTATCCCGAGTAGTTGTGGAAAGGAGGTGGTGCTTATCGCTTGTGGCCCAGTGTGACAATGGCCATAGGTTTCCCTATGGCAGCGACTCAGACATGTACTGAGTCATCAAACACTAAGGACAGGAGAATCAAGTGAAAAGCAAGAGAACAATTCTGATCGTACTGGCCGTTGCTTGTGTGGCGCTGGCGTCGTTTGGTATCGCCTACGCCATCACCAATGGAGAGCCGGATGGGGACGACCATCCCTACGTGGGCCTCTTGGTGTTCGATGTCTATGATCCCGATCTGCAGATGAATGTACCTGCATGGCGCTGCAGCGGGGCCTTGATTGCTGATGATGTCGTCTTGACAGCCGGACACTGCACAGACGGAGCCGTGGCGGCAAGGATCTGGTTCGATGAGGGGCCGATAGCAGCTGTCTGGGATGATCCCCCTGGTGAGTATCCGTTTGCCGGTGCCGAATCGTACGAGGGGATTCCCTACACCAACCCGGACTACCGCAGCCCCGACAATCCTTATGGGGGTGGTAATGGTCTTCCCGCATTCTCCTACCGGGACGTCGGTGTGGTGGTCCTGACTGAGGCGGTCAGCTGCACCGATGTGGGCGGGTGTGCCCAACTACCGACAGCGGGATACGTGGACGGGCTGAAGAACAAGACCGACGTGGATCTTGTTGGCTATGGCGTGCAGGAGATGGTACACGGGGGTGGACCACCCTACTGGACTGGGCTCAAAGTCCGCCTCTACGCTCCGAGCGAGCTTGTCTCGGGTAAGTTCGTGCATAGCGCCGAGTACATGAGGCTCTCACTGAATCATGGGCGGGACAAGGGCGGCACCTGCTTTGGCGACTCCGGTGGCCCAGACTTGTTGGGTGGCACGGACACCGTCCTGGCGGTCAACTCCTATGTAACCAACTACAACTGCGCAGGCGTCGGCTATTCGAGCCGGGTCGATATCCCCGAAGTGCTGGACTGGATCCAGGGGTTCCTCGACTAGCGGCTGCCGCCACAGTAGCGGAAACCAAGGGAGCCGCCCTAGAAGGCGGCTCCCCGTCTTCATACTGTCCGATGACCCAGAGAGAGTGGTGTATCGGCGCGGGCGAGGCGACGTGAAGGAACGGCTGTCACGGGAGTCTCTTCGGTGCTTGGTCGCCGCCGGGCGGCCAGCGACTAGAGACCGCTCCGGATACTTCCTACGTGACCGCAAGGGCTCGGTCCCCGAGATCGTTGAATACCACCTGCGAGGCGGCAAGTAGGTCAGTCGCCAGGCACTTGAGGCTTGCCCGGTATACCATGAGGAGCCACGGGCATCAAGGGAATGACGTCCGGGCCATCCTCTCCGCACAGAACCACATGCCGACCCGTATCCGTGTGATATTTGTACCTCTCCCCCTCTGCCTCCAGATCCACCCGGAACCCAGGCGTGATCACCTGCGCGTACATCATGCCTGGCTGGGGGCAGCCCAGGCTTGTGTCGGACCACTCCACGGCCTCGACAGAGATCACCAGGATCTCCTCGAGCGAAACATCTAACCTTCGCGCCAGGTCTTCTACCGCGAGTCGGACGATCCGTTCGGCGCCCGGCGGCAATTCACCTTCCTGGAACGAAGGGGTGGGTTCGGGAGTCATTGTTTCCTCCTCAGTCAGGGGGGTGCGTGTGGGCGTTGTCGTTCCCTCTTGGCAATTGGGCTCCACTGTGGGTGTAGCTGTCTCTTCTCCGCCTACCCTGCCCTGGGATGGGCTCGCAGTGGGCTCATCAGGGGGAGCGATGTCCGCTGGTCTTCCACTGCATCCATTCAACCATGCCGCAGCGAGTAGTGCAAGAGCCATCCACAGGATCAGACAGCGCTTCATAGGGTCTCACCTCTTGTCGTCGCTCTCTACTAGGAAGACGCTCCACACCTGCGGGAAGTTCCCGCCTCTGAGATGATGCCTAGTGCTTCCTGGGTGAAGCTCAAACCGCCCGGAAGTACTGAGTGAGCCTGTCGCAGGCGTCGTCCAAGTCGACAAGGTCAACGGAACCGTAGGAGAGGCGCAGATAGCCTTCGCCATGTTCCCCAAAGACGCTGCCCGGAACCGTCACCACGTGAACGGTCTCCAGGATTTGCTCCGCCAACGCCGCTGAGTCGGTGCACTTGTGAACCCGTACGAAGGCGTAGAATGCCCCACGAGTGGGGTGCCACGCCAGTTGAGGGATCTCGGCCAGGCGCTGGTTCAGGAAGCGGCGTCGTTGGTCGAGGATCTCCCGACGTCGGGAGATCTCCACGGCAGGCTCCCCCAGGCCTCCCAGAGCGGCTTTCTGAGAGATGACCGGCGCGCAGACCAGCATCGAGTCTTGGACCTTGAGGGCCTCTCCCATGAAAGTTGGCTCGGCTACGAGGTAGCCCACACGCCATCCGGTCATGCTGAAGGACTTGGAGAAGCTGCCAATGGTGATCACCTGAGAGCGCAACTCGGGGGCAGAAGCCGGGCTGAAGTGCTCGGCCCCGTCGTAGACGAAGTGTCGATAGGTTTCGTCGCTGATGATGGGGACCTCTTCGGAGGCCAAGGCCTCGCCGATTTGCCGTAGTTGCTCTGGCTGATAGACGGCTCCGGTGGGGTTGTTGGGAGAGACGATCACCAAGGCCCGAGGACCCATCTCCAAGTGGGGCTCCAGGTCCCTGAGCCGCAACTGGAATCCGGTCTCTTCGGACAATGGGACTTCCACAGGGACGCCACCCACGATGCGCACCGCCAT
>JAUWLF010000056.1 GCA_030613785.1 Chloroflexota bacterium
CCGGACCTGCCCAGTATCAAAACTGCGGAGGAGCAGTTTCACCACACGAAGGTGTTCAAGGCGGGGATAGCTGACGATGAGCCCGTACAGATGTATCGCTTCGAGGTGATTCGATACACGTAGGCTTCTGCGGCTCTGTTCCCCACGCGAAGCTCTCGAAAGGTCCCTACCTCGGACTTCAGGGCTTGGTTGACTTGTACTTCAAGAGGGGCCTCGGGCTACTTCATCCCCATTGGCCGTAGGTCAACAGTACTCCCGCTGTAGACAGGCAGCAGCAAGCAAGCAGGGCCACCAGGCATCCGATGCCTACGCAGAATGACAGGCCACGACTCATCTTGTTTCACACTCCTTTGTTGCGGTCACGAAGCTTATTGGGATCCCTCCGAGCGCTCCTGACGATCAGCGATGAGCGTGCTGGGTGGCCTATGGTATTGCTACTCCTTTTCCTTGGTCGGCACTAGCCCCAGGGAGCCCTGTTTCTCGTACTGGGCGAATAACTGTCCCCAGGGCGTGTTCTCGCGCCAGCGGAGGTAGATCCCCCGCTCCTTCAAGGGCCAGTGGATGTAGTCGTGGTTGATCTCGGAGACCAGGATGGGAATCTTCACCAGTGGAGTGCGGAAGATCAGTCTCTGAAGGGATTTCGTGGGTCCGTACCACGAGAGCCAGCCCAGGAATCTGTGGAGGGAGCGGCCGACCTCGAAATGCCAGTTCTCGTTACTGATGTCGTCTCCCACCAACTCGATCTGGCCGACGTCCCCGACGCCCAGACCACGCTCGTGAGCCAGACGGATATAGTCGATGGACAAGGGATCAAACCCCATCATCTTGGCCGCCACCGCATCGATGGCCACTTGATCGGCGCTCGCGAGGATGACGTTCTTGATCTCTGGCGTCATCGTGCGTGGCCCAGGGCCGTTGCCAGCCGTCGTTCCGTCCATCACAGCGAAGATACCAGGGTGTATCTCTTGCTGGATGGTGAGCAAGTCCACCAGGGTCTCGTGGATCCAACTGTGGGTGTAGTGGCGGCGGGTGTGCAGCAATCCGCCAAAGGCGTTCTTCATGGCCCCGGTGGTGGTGGTGTAGATGTGACACTTTGTTGTGGGGAGATGCACGATGTTCTTGCCGAAGAAATAGTCGGGGATCTCTATGCCCTCAGGGTAGATGTCATGCAGCACGAGCATCTCGCCCTTGGGCCGGTAGGGCACCCAGGTCATGTCTTCGTTCTTGAAGTTGTAGAGGACGGGGATGCAGTAGCTGCGGAAAATGGGGGAGTAGAGATTCAGGTCTTCCCCCTTGAAGGCGTTGATGACCACTGTCTCGTTCTGCACGCAGGAGAGGTCGGTATAGCCCGCCTCACGGAGGGCCATGATGGTGCCCTCCAGTTGCCAAGGTGTAGTATTGGCGCTGGGGAAGGGGAAGTGCCAGGAGATGTTGTCCTTGAGGATCGTCGTAGCCTGGGGATCGAGGGCGTCTTGTAGGCCGGCCAGGCTCAGGAGCCGTTCGTAGTCCTGTAACACCGTCTTCGGCTGAGTGAACAAGGCGGCGACTGTCGAGCGATTTGTCATCAGATCAGTGTGCTCCTTCTGTCAGTGTCATGTTGCACTTGATGTCAATCTGCAGAATCCACACAGGGCACGCGGAGCAGCCTGGCTTCGATGCATTGCTCACCAGGCTCCGCTGTCCACTCTGCACAGTGCGCTCTAGACGGCCCCAGGCGACAGCTTGTATTCCACAGGCAGTAGTCTTCCCAGATTCAGATGGTGGGAAGCATCCAGGATCTCAATGCCCACAATCCTGTCATCTTCCCCGATGTCCAGAACGATGTCTTCGGCCAATCGCCTATTGATCACTTGCTGCTGCCGATCATCCAGTCGAAGGTAAACCAAGTCACTCTTGACGTCATACAGAATCTGCATCCTTCCCCTCCCACTTCCCATAGAAGACATAGACGGTTACGGTTGTGATGACATCACTCTCGATGGTGTAGAAGACTTCGACCCTCTTTTCCTCGTAGTACTTCCCGAGTCTCCTTTGCTTGAAATCATAGATCCTGGCCCTGCCTAGGCGACGCCTCTTCGCCGGGATGGAGAATCCTGTCTTGATCACAGCTCTGATCTCGTCTTCGTTGGAACCTCGTTCCCCCGCTCGTTCTATGGTGTGTGGGTCAATCCGGATTTCCATCCGTTGTCTTCCCCCAAGCGAAGCCGCACTTGCGGAGTACGACTGGTTCTAGCTTGTGTCGAGGCTTCGACGCTTCATCTAATACTACTGGCATCAGGCGTTGAGGGCAAGGCCGGACTTGCGTTCGTAGGAAGGGGTTCAGCCCTTTGGACGCACTGAAGCGCACACTGCGAACCAGGCTGCGATGCTGGCTCAGAGTACTGGCGTACAAAGCGGGAGCTCTGCTCACAGGCTAGAAGAATGCCGAGCGCTGCGCCCGGCATCAGATCATTTCTCGTACTCGTGGTGCTGGTCGGCGCCTGGCGTCACCCTCAACAGCTCGATGGCATGGGGCAGGGCGGGCAGGATGACATTCAACGTCTCCTCCACCGCCTTGGGGCTCCCCGGCAGGTTGACGATCAATGTCCGACCTCGGATCCCGGCCACAGCCCGGGACAGCATACCATGGGGAGTCACCTTCATACTCTCGGCACGCATCGCTTCCGCCAGCCCCGGAGCCTGGCGGTCTATCACCGTCTTGGTGGCCTCGGGTGTGACGTCACGAGGCGCGAAGCCCGTACCGCCGGTCGTCAGGATCAGATCCAGGTCCAGGTCGTCGGCCCACTCGATGAGCGCCGCCTGGATCTGGTCCCACTCGTCTGGCACGATCTGGTACTTCTTGATCTTGGCGTTCAGCCTCTCGGTGACGATATCTATGATCGTCGGACCGCTCAGGTCCTCCCGTTCCCCCTTCGAGCCCAGATCGCTGATGGTCAGCACGCCGACGCTGATCATTCGCATTTCTCCCTCAGGAAGCCATCGCCCAGGGCTGCCTCCAGCACCTCGTCCATAGTGTCCACCAGCACGAAGTTTAGGCTGTTACGTACCTCTTCGGGCAACTCATCCAGGTCATTCTCGTTGCGCCGGGGTAGAATGACGGTCTCTAGACCGACCCTGGCTGCGGCCAGCATCTTCTGCTTCACTCCGCCTATGGGTAGTACCTTGCCGCGCAAGGTGATCTCACCGGTCATGCCGACGTCGCACTTCACGGGGGTGTCGGTCAAGAGGGAGACCAGGGCCGTGGCAATGGTCACGCCAGCCGAAGGCCCGTCCTTGGGGATGGCCCCGGCGGGGAAGTGCAGATGCAGGTCGGTCTCGTCGAAGAAGCCCTCATCAATGTTGAGTTCCTTGGCCCGGGAGCGCACGTAGCTCAAGGCGGCCTGAGCTGATTCCTTCATCACGTCTCCCAGCTTGCCGGTGAGAGTAAGCCCCTTGCTCCCCCTCATCTTCGTGGCTTCGATGAAGGTGATGTCTCCTCCGCTGGTGGTTACCACGAGGCCGGTGGCCACCCCAGGTACCTCGGTCCGCTCCGCAGCCTCGTTGTAGAACTTCGGCTTACCCAGGAACTCGGAGATGTTGTCCTTGGTGGCTACCACCTTGCCTTCCTCGCCGGCAGCGATCTTGGTCGCCACTTTCCGACACACCGTGCCGATTTCCCGTTCCAGGTTGCGCAGCCCCGCCTCTCGGGTGTATTCCATGATGATCTGACGGAGGGCGTCTTCCTCGAACTCGATCTCACCCTCTCGCAGGCTGTTCTCCTCAATCTGCCTGGGAATCAGATAGCGCTGTGCGATCTTGACCTTCTCCTCTTCGGTGTAGCCATCCAGATCGAGTGTCTCCATGCGGTCCAGCAACGGGGCCGGTATGGTGTGAAGGATATTGGCCGTGGTGATGAACATCACCGGAGAGAGGTCCCAGTCCACGTCCAGATAGTGGTCACGGAAGGAGAAGTTCTGCTCGGGGTCCAGCACTTCCAGTAGCGCTGATGAGGGATCACCACGGTAATCCGTGCCGATCTTGTCCACCTCGTCCAGCATGAACACTGGGTTGTTGGATCCGACGCGCTTGATTGATTGGATGATGCGGCCCGGCAGGGCCCCAATGTAGGTGCGACGGTGTCCTCTTATCTCCGCCTCGTCCCTCATGCCACCCAGCGACATACGAATGAACTTCCTGTCCAGTGCTCTGGCGATAGACCGCCCCAGCGAGGTCTTGCCGGTCCCCGGTGGACCGACGAAGTTCAGGATGGCGCCTCTCGACTCTGTGAGTTCCTCCTCGCCTTTCCTTTCCAGGCGCAGCTTGCGCACCGCCAGGTACTCGAGGATACGCTCCTTTATCTCCTCCAAGTCATAGTGATCCTCGTCTAGTATCTCTCGGGCGCGATTGATGTCCAGGTTGTCATCGGTGCTCACCTGCCAGGGGAGCTCCGTGAGCCAACCCAGATAGGTTCTGATCACCGAGTACTCAGCGGCTGCCTGAGGCATGCTGGAAAGGCGGTCCAGCTCACGGAGGGCCTCCTTCTTCGCCTCCTCTGACATGCCCGCCGTTTCGATCTTCTCCCTGAGTTCATTGACCTCCTTGGCCTGTTCATCCTCCTCGCCTAGCTCCTTTTGGATAGCCTTGAGCTGCTGACGCAGGTAGTACTCCCTCTGCGTCTTCCCCATGTCGGACTGGGCTTCATCTCTGATCTTCTGGCCCAGCTCAAGAACCTCCAGTTCTCGGGCCAGGAAGGCGTTCAGCTTGTGCAGTCTCTCCTTGACAGGGGCTATCTCCAGTATCTGCTGGGCTGATTCTGAATCCATCCGGACCGCGTTGGCCACCATGTATGCCAGTTGGCCAGGAGCCTCGGTGTTCAGCACTGCCACCATCAATTCGTTGGGCAGGTAGGACACCAGGGAGACCAGGCGCTGGAAGAGGTCGATTGTGTTGCGGGACAGCGCCTCCACCTCCAGGCTCTCCTCCTCTTCCTCGTCGGGTATGACCTCGATCTTGGCTTTCAAATAGGGTTCCGTCTGGATGAACTCGGTGGGCTTTATGCGCTCCAGACCCTGCACTATGACTCCCACGCTCCCAGTCGGTGTCTTGACGGCACGATGCACCACTGCGGCCGTGCCGATAGAGTACAAATCCTCCGGAGTGGCTCTATCGGCCTCTGCGTTCTTCACCGTCACCAGACCGACGATTTTGTTTCCAAGGACCACATCATCAATCAGCTTGATGGATTCTGGTCTGTCAATGCTCAAAGGTAGAAAGGTGAGGGGATAGACGACCGTCTGGCGCAGAGGCAGGATCGGGACCTCGGCCGGAATGGCCAACCTGTCCTTCTCGCCTTCCTGCTCGATTGCCAGTTCGTCCTCCTTGGTTTGCGTGGTCATGCTGAGTAGTCCTTTTCCTTCAATGTTCATTCCGTGCTCTGCTCGATAACGGTGATGGGCACTCTGTGTTTGCCTCTGGCCTTGGGCAGGATGATGACCAGGAAGCCATCCTCGTAGCTAGCCTCGATATCCTTCTCCTTCACCGTCCAGGGCAGAAAGACATCGGTCCTGAAGCCTCCATAATTGATCTCCATCTGCTGATAGGTGAGTTTGTCTGCGGGGTCGTGCCGTGTGCCTCTGACGGTCAGGATGCGATTGGCGAAGGATATCTCCACGTCTCCCTTCTTCACACCGGCTATCTCCACCTTGACGACGGCGGAGGTGTCGGTCTCGTAGACATCAGTGGGTGGGCGCCAGCCTCCATGTTGCAGGATCTCGTTCCACTGCTCTTGAGGAAAGAACTGCCTGATCATGCGGTGCATCTGGGAGTACATCCTCTGCAACTCGTCAGCCACCAGTCTCTCTGATTCTTGCATCTCAGGATCCTCTCACCTTCGCAAAGATGTTGTTGCTATTCTTACTATCTCCATTCTACCAAATCTGAGGGAATTTCTCAAATTCCTGAGCATCCACGGACTGCAGCCGTGTTGTAATCTCGCTCACGATGTGGTATGGTGATGCTGCGAGTGTGGGCATTTGGCCTGAGTCCTCATCGAGGAGGGGCTATGAAGAGGGTGCACTTCTCAAGTCCTTCAGCCTGGGCGGTGGAGTCTTCAAACGTTGTCGTGGTCCAGATGCTCGCCCCAGTGCCTGTTCCCCCCAGTAGCCATCCCGCGCGTCGATCCTTGGCCAAGGGCGGACGTTGAGACGATACCTTTCGTCCTCGTTGTCATCATGCCTTGTCGTAGCATAGAGAAACGAGGGAGAGCGAGATGCTGAGTCAGATAATGTTGGTGGTGGCGATGGTTCTGGCTGCGCTGGCTGGCGCAGCGATCTTCTATCTCGTCAGGGCGTTGCAACGTCGGAAGGAAACTGTGCCTGAGGACATCAGGGAGATCTGGGATCTGACCAGGGCCATCGAGGAAGACCCTCAGGACGCTGAGAGCTACTATCGACGTGGTCTGATCTACGGCGAGCGAGGCGCATACGAGCAGGCCATCAGCGACTACACGCGGGCCCTGGAGTTGAAGCCCGATTTCGCGCTCGCTCACATCGACCGTGGTGTGGCCTATGGGGAAACAGGCCGGTTCCGGAAGGAGATACAAGATCACAGCAGAGCTATCGAACTAGATCCCGAGGATCCTGTCCCCTATACCAATCGTGGCGTGGCACACCGCAATCTCGGACAATATGACCAGGCGATCCGAGACCATGGCATGGCCATTGAGCTGGATGAAGAGTATGTCCTGGCCTATGTGAACAGGGGAGTGGCCCACAATGAGAAGGGCGACTATGATCATGCCCTTGGCGACTACAACAAGGCCATCGAGTTATCGCCCGGCTTTGCCCTGGCCTACGTCGACCGCGCTAAGAACTACATGGACCTGGGGGATCTTCAGAAGGCCATCGCCGATTGCGACAGAGCCATCGAACTGGACCCCGATGATCCACTACCCTACACCAACCGCGGCGTGACCTACGACATGTTGGGCCACCATGAGAGATCCCTCAAGGACCACGGACGGGCGCTGGAATTGGACCCTGAGTTCGCTCTGGCGCACACTAATCGGGGCGTGGCGTATGCGAACCTCGGTCGGCATGAGGAGGCCGTTGAAGAACACAACAGGGCTACTGAACTGGAGCCTGAGTTTGCCAGGGCGTATCTGAATCGGGGCGTGGCGCACATGGAACTGAGATTGCTGAAGGAGGCTGTGGAGGACTGCGAAAAAGCGGTGAAACTGGATCCAGATGACCCGATGGGGCATTACAACCTTGCGTGTGCCTACTCCCTGTCAAAGAAGCCGCGCAAGGCCGTCGGCCCGTTGGAGAAAGCTATAGTGCTGCAGCCAGACTTCCGCCAAGATGCCAGGGAGGACGAGGATTTCGACAACATCCGTGACGACGACAGGTTCGCCAGGCTGGTGATGGGTCTGTAACGGGGGCTCGTCTGGCGCCAGATGTTCTGGGCGGTAATGCGAGGAGCGGGCCTCCAGGGCCCGCTCCTCTTGAACTAGCACTCCGTGCTATGTGCTCTGCTTCTTCTTGCCCTTGATCTTGATGACCTTGGGCTTGGCCTCGGGCGCCTTGGGAATGGTCAGGGTGAGAACACCGTCGTCGAAAGCGGCTTCGGCGTTGTCCGCCTCTAGACTTTGGGCAAGATGACCGAACGGGAGAAGGAACCGTACCGCCGCTCACGACGGATGTAGTTGTCCTTCGTCACCTCCTCCTCTTCTGTGGTCTCGCCGGAGATGGTCAGAGTGTTGCCGCTGATGGTGATGTCGATGTCCTCTGGCTTCACCCCTGGGACGGAGGTCTTCACCACTGTGCTGTCCTCGGTCTCGTACACGTCTAGTGTGAGGGTGGTCTCGGTGGGGGCCAACCACTCCCTGTGGCGCGGACCAACGAAGCTCTCCTGGAAGAGCTTGTCCATCGCCTCACGCAAGGTCATGAAGTCACGCAACGGTTCCCAGCGTACGATGGTCATGTTCCACGTTCCTTTCTTTCTGTTATTGTTCTGCTCGCGCAGTTGTCTACTAATCCTATTATAGTGCATTCTTGCCCACTTGTCAAATATCTAGACAATGAAGGACTCAAGTATCATCACTGGCGACTTGACAGAAGTGTCATAGAAGGGTATAATAGGAATAGCTAATCCCCGCGTCCGATCTGGATCTGGGATAGGAGAAGCATGGAATATAAGGACTACTATAAGATACTGGGGGTAGAGCGGAACGCCACTCAGAAGGAGATAAAAAGGGCCTATCGCAAACTGGCGCGCAAGCACCATCCGGATCTGAACCCAGGCGACACTGATGCCGAGGAGCGATTCAAGGGGATCAACGAGGCACATGAGGTGCTCAGCGACCCGGAGAAGCGCAAGAAGTTTGACCAAGTGGGCACTAGTTATAGGCAGTGGCAGCGGGGAGGCGGTGAGCCGGGCGGCTTCGACTGGCAGCAGTGGTACGCGCAGCCGGGTGGGGGCCGGGTTCATGTGGAATATGGTGACCTGAGCGATCTATTCGGCAGCGGTGGTGGCTTCTCGGATTTCTTCAGCGCCATCTTCGGCGGCATGGCCGGTCGAGGTGGTACCGAATGGGGCGTACGAGGGCAAGCCCGTGCGGTTCACGGTAGGGACTACGAGCAGGAGGTGGACATCACCCTGGAGGAGGCCTTCTCCGGTGCCACCAGGATCTTGCAGAAGGACGGGCGCCGCCTTGAGGTCAAGGTTCCCGCTGGTGTGAAGACGGGATCCAAGGTGCGCATGAGAGGCGAGGGGGGCGAAGGCGTCAGCGGAGGAGCCAAAGGGGATCTATACTTGAGGGTCAAAGTGTTGCCCCATCGGGTTTTCGAGCGCAAGGGCAACGATCTCCATTCTGAAGTTCCCGTGGACCTCTACACTGCTGTCCTGGGAGGCGAGGTGAAAGTGCCCACGCTCAGCGGTGGGGCCATGCTCAATATCCCGCCCGGGACGCAAGGCGGCAGGACCTTTCGTCTGAAGGGGCAGGGCATGCCCCACCTGAAGGACTCCCAGAAGCGTGGGGATCTCTATGCCAAGGTGAAGGTGCAAGTGCCCCAGAATCTGACCGACAGGGAGAAGGAGCTGTATGGAGAGTTGGCAGGCATGCAGTGAGCCAGCTCTCCGAACTCAGATGCCCTCGCAGCCAGGCAAGGAGGTGAGATGGATGGAGAACAGAGATGCGCTAAATGATCAGCCGTGCTATGTGATCAGCGTGGCTGCCAGGATGGTGGAGTTGCATCCGCAGACGCTGCGGTACTACGAGCGCACGGATCTGATCCGCCCCTACCGTTCCAAGGGCAATCGTCGTCTCTACACCCCTCGAGCCATCGAGCGATTGCGTGCCATAACCCGGCTCGTGAATGATCTCGGGGTCAACCTAGCGGGTGTCGAAGTGATATTCCATATGAGACGCAGAATGCACGAGATGCAGGAGGAGATAGACCGGGCACGAGCTGAGTTCGAGGAGGAAATAGAGCGCCTCCAGCGCCTGATAGAGGAAATGTCATGATCCTCGGTCAAGGCGAAGATTGGATCTCTAGGAAGCTAGAGGCGCTTGAGCAGTTTCTTGAATTCATTGACGCTCAAGCCCGCATCGGGGAGGATGGTGGCGCTGCAGAACGTTGCGGAGCGTCCTGCCGGAGATCACCGGGAGCTTCGTCATGCGGAGATTTCTACCAGGGTTTGGTCCATGATGTCGCTTTCCGGGATAGGATCTCCAAACTCCCGAGACACCTCCAGCCAGCCTGCTATCGCTTCCCGGATATTGGACAGCGCTTCTTCATAGGTGGCTCCTTGGGAGTGGCAGCCTTTCAAGGTGGGACAGTGAACTGAGTACCAGCCGTTGGGTTCTTTTTCAAAGACGACTCGATAGCGATAGACAATGGTATGTTTCATCGATTGGTACCTAGTGACTGATGGAACCGGAGCATCATCTTGCCACAAAGTGGAGAATTGGGACCGCCCATCGTGACATGAGGTTTGTTGCGAGCGGCAGCATTAGAGGCATCATAATAGCTTGGCCTAGGATAGTCAAGAGTGATGTGTGTCACATGACACTCTCACCCGAGGAGATTCATAAGAAATGGATTTGAACAGATTCACGGAAAAGGCTCAGGGGGCGGTTGTGTCCGCTCAGGAGTTGGCCAGGACTCAGAATCACAGTCAGATTGAACCTGAGCACCTGCTTTTGGCGCTGCTAGGCCAGGAGGGGGGTATAGCGCCACAGATCATGCGCAAACTGGAGGTTGACCCCAACCTTGTGAGGCAACGGCTGGAGGAGGAGCTGGCACGGATGCCTCAAGTACACGGGGCGGCCGCGCAGGTATATGTCTCCCCTCGCTTGCAGGAGGTGTTCAACATCGCCACCGAGGAGGCGGGGCGCCTGCGAGACGAGTACATCTCCACGGAGCACTTGCTCATCGGTGTCGTGGATGAACGGGTCAAGGGCGCTGCATTCGAGACGCTGAAGGACTTGGGCGTCACCAAGGAGAGCATCTACCAGGTGTTGACCAGCATTCGCGGTACGCAACGGGTCACAGACCCCAGTCCCGAAGGCAAGTACCAGGCTTTGGAGAAGTACAGCCGTGACCTGACCGAACTAGCACGGCAAGGAAAGCTGGACCCGGTGATAGGCCGTGACGAGGAGATTCGGCGCGTGATCCAGGTTCTCTCTCGGCGCACCAAGAACAACCCGGTGCTTATCGGCGATCCTGGCGTGGGCAAGACCGCCATCGCAGAGGGATTGGCTCAGCGAGTTGTGCGGGGAGACGTGCCAGAAGGCTTGAAGGACAAGCGTGTAGTGGCCCTCGATCTGGGGTCGCTGATCGCGGGCGCGAAGTTCCGCGGCGAGTTCGAGGAACGACTGAAGGCGGTGCTGAATGAGATAGCTGAATCGGAGGGACGGATCATCCTCTTCATAGACGAGTTGCACACTGTGGTGGGCGCAGGCGCGGCCCAGGGGGCCATGGATGCCAGCAACATGCTCAAGCCCATGCTGGCGCGGGGCGAGCTGCACGCCATCGGCGCAACCACGATCGATGAGTACCGCCAGTACATAGAAAAAGACGCGGCCCTGGAACGGCGCTTTCAGCCGATTCTGATTGATGAGCCATCGGTGGAGGAGACGATCTCCATCCTGCGGGGTCTGAAGGAAAGGTACGAGGTGCACCATGGAGTTCGGATTCAGGACTCGGCCGTGGTTGCGGCTGCCACCCTGTCTGACAGATACATCAGTGACCGTTTCCTGCCAGACAAGGCCATCGACCTCATAGATGAGGCTGGCTCTCGGCTGCGTATGGAGATAGACAGCAAGCCTGCAGAACTGGACGAGATAGATCGCAAGATCATGCAGTTGGAGATCGAGCGCGAGGCCTTGAGGAAGGAGAAAGACGAGGCCTCTAAGGAGAGGTTGCAGCGGCTGGAGAAGGAACTAGCCGAGTTCCAAGAGGAAAGCGACCGCATGAAAGTGCACTGGCAACTGGAGCGTGATGCCATTCAGGAGATACGCCAACAGAAGGAGAGGATCGAGCAAACCAAGCTGGAGATGGAGCGGGCTGAGCGCCACGCTGACCTGGAGCAGGCGGCCCGGCTGAGATATGGCCAGTTGGCGGAGTTGGAAGCGCAGTTGAAGGAGAGTGAGGGCCGCCTACGGGAACTTCAGACCGATCAACGAATGCTGAAAGAGGAAGTGGATGCAGAGGACATCGCTGAGGCGGTGTCCAAGTGGACAGGCATTCCCATGTCCAAGCTGATGGAAGGCGAGGTGGAGAAGCTGCTGAAGATGGAGGAACGGTTGCACCTGCGCGTCGTTGGTCAGGACGAGGCGATCGAGGCTGTGGCAAATGCCGTGCGCCGGGCGCGAGCTGGCTTGCAGGACCCCAACCGACCTATCGGTAGCTTCATCTTCCTGGGACCCACTGGCGTGGGGAAGACAGAGCTAGCTAGGGCCCTTGCCGAGTTCCTGTTCGACGATGAGGAGAACATGGTGCGCTTGGACATGTCGGAGTACCAGGAACGCCACACCGTTGCCCGCCTGATCGGTGCGCCCCCAGGCTACATCGGCTATGAGGAAGGGGGTCAGCTCACTGAGGCGGTGCGCAGGAAGCTCTACTCGGTGATCCTCTTCGACGAAATGGAAAAGGCGCACCCAGAGGTATTCAACGTTCTGCTACAGATACTGGACGACGGACGGTTGACCGATGGGCACGGCCGGGTGGTCAATTTCAAGAACACGGTAGTGATCATGACCTCCAACATCGGCAGCCAATGGATCCGCGATTTGGCTGGTCAGGACGAGGAGGAGATGCGCCGGCGGGTATTGGAAGCTCTCAACCAGCACTTCCGTCCCGAGTTCCTGAATCGCGTTGACGAGATCGTTATCTTCCACTCACTGTCTCTGGACGACTTGGTGCAGATAGTGGACATCCAACTGGGCCATCTCGTGCAGCGCCTTGCCGGTTACAAGATAGCCTTGCACGTCACCGACGAGGTCAAGCGACATTTGGCTGAAGAGGGGTACGACCCCGTCTACGGCGCCCGGCCGCTGAAGCGTGTGATCCAGCGCGAGCTGCAAGACCCACTGGCCAAAGAGATGCTGGAGGGCAAGTTCCGCGAGGGTGACACGGTCAGGGTCGAGCTTCAGGAAGGCCGATTGCGTTTTGAGAAGGAAGCGGTACTGGAGCACGCGGTGTAGTACTGTCCAGGCGAGATGATATCGCTGAGCAAGCAGGAGAGGTACAGGGACCTTTATCGCAGCTTGCAGCCGGGGTATGAAGATGGCGTGGCTCTCTATGCTCGGCTGGCGGGGCAACATGCTACACCTCAGACCAGGGTGCTCGACGCCGGCTGTGGGCGAGGCGGAGTCATCGAGCTGTACTGGGAGGAGGTCAAGCAGGCGGTAGGGTTGGATGCCGACCTACCATCCCTGAGAGAGCACCGCTGCTTGGACCAATTGGTGGCGGGTGACCTGACACAATTGCCCTTCCCATCTGCTTGCTTCGACCTCATCCTGTGTGGCTGGGTGATGGAGCATCTTGCCGAGCCTGATGTGGCGTTTGGAGAACTTGCGCGGGTGCTCGAGCCGGGTGGTCATCTCGTGTTGCTCACACCCAACGCCTGGAGTTATGTGATCGTGGTGCAGCGTGTGATTCCGGCACGTTGTCAACGTTGGTTGACGCGCAGAGTGTACGGCCGCGATGAAAAGGACACGTTTCCTGTAGCGTACCGGGCCAATACGAGACGTTCTCTCGATTCCAGATTCAGGTGTGTGGGTCTGGTCAATGAGGAGTTTCACTTTGTGGGTGACCCCTCGTACGTAGCAGGGAATGATCTACTCTTCAAGCTGGGTGTGTGGTGGGAGGGCATTACCGACTGGGGTCCTCTGCGCCAGACGAAGGTGCATCTGGTGGCTTCGTATGTCAAGATCTAGAGCCGCTTTCCTCAGCCGAGTCGAGGCTGGAGCGGTTTCGACAGATCCTTGGCCTGTGAGGCATCTCCAAGAAGGGCTGGTTTTCTGGTATAATATCTGTGACGGCATTGATAGAAATCGCTCCCGCGCGAGGGGACTACCGCGGGGGCTGAGGAGAGAGCTAGCATGATGCGGTTTGACCGTTTCACGGAGCGGGCGCAAGACGCCATCGCGCGCTCTCAGGAGATACTTCAACGGTATGGACATACGCAGTTGGATATGGAGCATCTCCTGCTGGCGATGGTGGAGCAACCACAGGGGGTCATATCCGAGGTATTGACCAGGCTGGGGGTGGACATAGATGTGTTGACGGAGCGACTGGACGAAGCGCTGCAGTCCACTCGTTCGAGCTATCGGGCCAGCGCGAGTGGCCAGATGCCGACCCAGCTATTCGTTACGCCCAGGCTCAACCGGCTGATTTACGTGGCCGGCGAGGAAGCGAAGCGGCTGGGGGATGAGTACGTCTCCACCGAGCACATCTTGCTGGCCATCCTCGGCGTCGGGGGAGGAGCAGCGTCTATACTCGGCGACCTGGGTGTGGACACGGACAAGGCGCAGGCGGTCATCGAGGAGATACGCGGGGGTCAGAAAGTGACCGACCCCCGCGCTGAGACCCGGTATCGCGTCCTGGAGAAGTACGGACGTGACCTGACCTTGTTGGCCGAAGAGGGCCGGTTGGATCCTGTCGTTGGACGAGGTGAGGAGATCATGCGCTTGATGCGAATTCTGGTGCGCCGCACCAAGAACAACCCGGTGCTCATAGGCGATGCCGGGGTCGGCAAGACGGCCATTGTGGAGGGGCTCGCCCAGAACATCGTTTCCGATGACGTTCCGGAGAATCTCATCGGCAAGCGGATTGTGGAGCTGGACCTGGGGAGCATGGTGGCTGGATCCCGGTTCAGAGGTGAGTTCGAGGAACGGCTGAAGGCGTGCATGGATGAGATCCAACGCTCCAAAGGAGAGATCATTCTGTTCATAGATGAGTTGCAGAACGTGGTGGGGGCGGGTGCTGCCCAGGGCGCCATAGACGCCTCCAATATGATGAAGCCCGCGCTTGCCAGGGGAGAGTTGCAGTGTATTGGGACGGCGACCCTCGATGAGTATCGTAACCATATCGAGCGAGACTCGGCTCTAGAGCGACGCTTCGCTCCGTTGTATGTGAAGGAGCCGTCCGTGGAAGAGACCATCGAGATGCTGCGGATGCTGCGTGCACGCTACGAGGAGCATCACTGCGTGGAGATAACGGACGTGGCGCTGGACGCGGCAGCCAGGCTGTCCCACCGCTACGTGAAAGAGCGGCAGTTGCCTGACAAAGCCGTTGATCTGATGGACGAGGCGGCAGCCAAGTTACGGATAGACATGTACGGTTTGCCGCCAGATCTGAAGGAGAAGAAGATTAGACTGAGACGGCTGCAAAGTGAGGAGGAGGAGGCGGGACAGCAACGCGACTGGGAGCGCGCAGCCAGCCTCAGGAGCCAGCGCGTGGTGCTCGAGGGTGAGTATGACGAAGAGGTCGCCGCCTGGAGATGTGATCAAGGGTTGGACGACGTGGTGGATGAGGAGGATGTGGCGCAGGTGGTGGCCAGTTGGACGGGCATCCCTGTGAGCCGCATGTTGGAGACAGAGGCCAAGAAGTTGTTGGAGATGGAGGAGCGCATCCATCAACGCATTGTAGGACAGGAAGAGGCGGTGGCCGCCGTATCGGATGCCATTCGACGAGCGCGGTCTGGGCTGAGAGACCCCCATCGGCCTATAGGTTCCTTCATCTTCCTCGGCGCGACGGGTGTGGGAAAGACCGAGTTGAGTAAGGCGTTGGCCGAGTTTCTCTTCGACGATGAGGACGCCATGGTCCGCGTGGATATGAGCGAATACCAGGAGCGTCACACCGTGTCCCGTCTCGTCGGCGCTCCCCCGGGCTACATCGGCTATGGTGAGGGGGGCCAGCTCACCGAGGCGGTGCGACGTCGCCCGTATCAGGTGGTCCTTTTCGACGAGATAGAGAAGGCCCATCAGGACGTATGGAACGCCTTGCTCCAGATTCTGGAGGAGGGGCGCATGACCGATGGTCAGGGGCGTACCGTGGACTTTCAGAACACGGTGGTGATCATGACTTCCAACGTGGGCACCAGCTTCACACAGGGAGATGGGCCACTGGGATTCCGCGCTGGGGATCGAACCGACGAACGTGCGGTGAGCGATGAGAGGGTACGGGAGGAACTGAAGAGGACGTTCCGGCCGGAGTTCTTGAACCGGGTGGACGAGATCATCGTGTTCCACGACCTGACGCTAGAGCACATCCGGGAGATCGTCGACCTCCAGATGAGGGATATCCGGGATCGACTGTTGGAGCATGGCATCTCTATCGAGTTGACCGACGAGGCCAGTGACTGGCTGGCCGACGAGGGATACGACCCCAAGTTCGGAGCTCGTCCCCTGCGGCGTACCCTTCAGCGTGAGGTGGAGACACCTCTATCGAAGAAACTCCTGCAAGGGGAACTGGAGGCTGGCCAGACGGTGGTCGTGGACGCTGACCCGGAGAAGGGCGTAGAGTTCAAGACGAAGGGCAAGAAGCGCAAGGCGAAGAAGTGAACTGAGCTTCTTCTATGAGTACCCGTCACCATTGAAGCAACTGCGAAGAGGAGTGGAGAACCACTCCTCTTCTTCTATTACGGACCCATGTGTAGGACAGGTTGCCAACCTGTCCTACGTTTTGTGCAGCTAGTACCGCTTCAGCGTCAGGGGAACATAGCTGCGTACCCCTTCAGACATGACGTAGAAGTAGTAGGGTCCCATGTATGCAGGATTGTGGTAGTAGCCGTGGACCCAGAGTTGCTCGTAGTGGCGGCCCAGCGGTTGCACTAGGAAGATGTCGAGGGCATAGTCGTAGGCCATGTCCTGTAGATCGAAGTAGCACTGCTCGGCCTGCGAGCCGCTCAGCCCAAGACACTCATCGATCTTGTCGTCGAACTCATCCTGCATGTCCTGAGGCAAGCGCTGAGGGTCCGGCCAAATTCCGTTGCTCTGCATGTAGGGGTGCACCCAGTTGTGGGGATGGTGATAGTCCTCACGCCAGCCGAAGAAGGCCATGGGCAGTTTGGACCCAAAAAACGCGTCCAGGTAGTCTGGGCGCCACTGAAGCCCCACGATCTGTACGTGGAAGGTATCGGTGATGGACTCTACGTTCTCTTTGACAATCTCGGCGGCCCTCTGGCGACTCGTGTTGCCGGTGTTGTAGGCGATGGTCATGGAGAAGCCGTTGCTCCAGACCTGGCCGCCCCAGGCTTGCTGAAACTCGTCCTCGCACAGAGTGAGGCTGTGGGTGTACACCTCTTGAGTGCTGGTGTAGCCCATCACGCCCCGAGGGATGGGCCCCCTGCGTTGCTCGGCCTCACCTGCGTACGCGTCCGCGATGAAGGTGTCCCAGTCGAAGCAGTAGTTGAAGGCCTTTCTCACGTGGGTGTCGGTGAAGAAGTTGGTGGGGATGCCGTCCCCGTCCAGTTGGCCGCTGCCGATGTAGGGGTTGCTGTCGGAGACGATATCGTAGGTGAAGAAGGCGTCGGCCGACACCACCGAGGGCAGGTTCTTGAAGGAGCGCAGGGTTCCGTTGGGGTTGAGGACTGTTAGCTTGTTGGGATCCATCTCGCCGCCGTCGTACTCATCCCTCACCAACTGGTTCGCGTCTGTGATGCCCTCGGTGGGAACGTCCACTGAGTCGGCTTGCCCGGCGGTGAGCATGGCGAGCCGCGTGGACCAGTCGCCCTCGTACTTGAACACGACCTCGTGCAGTTGTGCCCGGCGGCTTGGGCCTCCGTCCCAGATGGGCTCGGTTCTCCAGTAGTCTTCATTGCGCACGAGTTTCAGTTCACCGGACGCCCAACTGTCGAACATGAAGGGCCCCGTGCCGTTCATCTGGTCCCAGAGGATACTGTCTTCGCGATCCGGATTGTGATAGTCCCTCCAGTCTGTGCAACTGCCTGCCCAGCCGCCCTGGTCTGCCATCCCCTCCTTGTCCAGGACAGAGGCCCAGGGGGTGGCAAAGATCTGCGTCATGGGGCTGAAGGCCCGGTCGAGGTGGAAGGTAACCGTCCACTCGTCGTTGTCGTAGGTCACAGCGCTCGTCACCGCCTGGCAGACCTGAAGGTCGGTGCCCGGCACATCGTCGATGTCATACACGCCGAGCAAAGGGTCGAGGATGATCCACCCCGGACCTCCGCTTCGGTCTTGGAGCATCCATCTCCAGAAGCTGTAGGCCACATCTGAGGGGGTGAGATCGCCACCCTCGTGGAACTTCACCCCCTGGCGGATGGTGAAGGTATAGACCGTCCCATCGCCCGAGACCTGGGGCAGAGTGACGGCCAGCATGGGCACGAATTCGTCGATCGCTTCGCGGTCCAGGAAGATCAGGGGTTCGTAGACCTGCTGGATCACCTCACCGCTATCCGTGTCGTACATGTAGTGGGGATCCAAGGAGTCCACTCCTCCCGAGGAGGCACGAACGAAAGTCACGGGCGAATTCGTCGCACTCTGTTGAATGGTATCAAGCGGAGCCACGCTCGGCCCGACCCCGTCGATCGGCACGCTAGGACCTGGCGGAGCCATCCCCCTACTGCTAATCGCCGTTACCGCAGCCACGGACAGAATCAGTAGCGTGGCCGATAGGGCTACCGCGATGGACAACTGTTTCTGCTTCATCTTTCTCCTCCCTTGTCAGGTGAGAGTGCCTTTTGGCCAGTTGGTGGAAAAGGAAAACGCCGACCCGCTGTTCTTGCCCTGTGACAAGTCGCGAGTCGACGCTGTGCTGCCATCTTCGCCTCCCTGGTCCGCCCTACACTGTTGGGAGTTGGCCCCCTACGGCATACTGACCAAGCAGATACTGGTCCGTGGAAGCGGCACAAGCCTCGCTGAGGCAAATACCAAGGGCATCATAGCACAAATCGGGATGTTTGTCAAGGACAGTTCCTCTCTTGAAGTCCTCTGCGAGCCTAGCGCCACGCAGGGAGCGCCGCTGTTGCAGAGCACTCTCGCACAACGTAGGATGTGTCTGCGTCGCCGATGACACCTAGGGGGGAAGGGCCACCGGCATCAACGAGCTCTCGCGGGCCGGGAGTGTTCTGTCCCACATCGCCTATGCTGCAACAGACCAGGCGTAGGACAGGTTGGCAACCTGTCCTACGCGTTCGAATGCAAGTGCAAGGCCGCGATGTGATTCATGGCGGCGTCTGTCTGCTGGGGCACGGAGATGTGCATTACTTGACTCTTGCCTGATTCAGAGATATGATTGGTTTGTAGGTACCGAAATCGCCAGCTTGGACGGCGGGAGAGATCTTGCATGCGTGTGCTTTTCGTATTGAAGCAGGTGGACTACGAGCCTCAAGGCATCCTCCACCTGTCGAGTGTCCTGAAGGAATCCGGCCATGACGTCCGCCTGTGCATTGTCAACCAAGAAGATCCTGTCGAGGCAACGAGGGAGTTCAAGCCAGGGATGGTGGGCTACAGCGTCACCACCGGCTTGCACCAGTACTACTTGGAATTGAACAGGCGTATCAAGGAGACATCCGACGTTTTTTCCGTCTTCGGTGGTCCTCATCCCACCTTCTTTCCGGAGATGATCGAGGAGGAAGGGGTGGATGGCATCTGCATCGGCGAGGGAGAGGGCGCCGTACTAGATCTGGCGGGGGCGCTGGAGAACGGATCCCTAGAACCCAACCTCAGCAATTGGTGGTTCAAGCTCAACGGCGAGATCGTACGCAACCCGGTGCGTCCCTATATCGAGGATCTGGATAGCGTGCCCTTCCCTGATCGCGCGCTGGTGTATGAGCAGCATCCGGCAACGCGCAACAGCAAGATCAAGCACTTCTTCAGCGGCAGAGGTTGTCCCTACGATTGTACCTACTGCTTCAACCGTGCACTCTCTGAGATATACAGGGGCCTTGGCAGGCGCGTTCGCAAGCGGAGCGTAGGCGCCGTGGTGGCGGAGATCAACGATGTGCGGGAGAGATATCCCCTGGCCTTTGTGGTGTTCCTGGACGATACCTTTACCATTCGTGGGGATTGGATGGCGGAGTTCGCGGAGAAATACGCCGCTGGTGTGGGTCTGCCCTTCTTCTGCAACGTACGCGCCAATCTGGTGACGGAGGAATTGGTGGAGCAGTTGCGGCAGGCGGGTTGCGTCAGCGTGGGCATGGGCATCGAGACTGGCAATGACCGCATTCGCAATGAGATCCTGCAACGAAACATGAGTAAGGAGCAGATAGTCGGGGCCTGCGAACTGTTGCGGGGTGGCGGGATCAATGTGATGAGCACGAACATGGTGGGCCTGCCGACGGGTCGACTCGAGGATGACCTGGAGACCCTGAGGCTGAACATCAAGTGCCGGCCTGCTTTCGCCAACGCCTTCATCTTCCAGCCCTATCCGCGCACTCAACTGGGAGAGTTGGCTCGCCGCGAGGGACTGGTGGAAGGTACCCTCGATGACATCTCCGTCTCCGCTTGGGACAGTTCCGTGCTCCGTTTTCCCCCGGGCGAGAAGCGCCAGATAGAAAACTTACAGAAGCTCTTCGCCATCACGGTGGAGTGGCCCTGGCTGTTGCCCTTTGTACGTCGCCTGCTGAAATCACCCAAGAACAGGGTCTTCTGGCTGGTACATAAGCTTTGGAAAGGGTACACCATTGCCAGAAGGATTCATCCTGTGCGCCTCTCCCCGAGGGAGTACGTGGAGGCGATAAGGCATTTCATGAAACTGGACTAGTCCCCCACTTCAGTCGTGGTGTGACCTGTGATTGACGTGCTGGGCCGCTGGGGGTGAGGAAGATGAACTCTCGTCCCTCCGAGCAGGTCTGCGTTGTTGAGGTGGCTTTTGCCGCCGGAGATGAGCCGGGCGGCGCGATACAGCGGATGAAAGGAAGTGTTCCATGGCAGACAACAGAAAAGATGTAGCCGTCTTCATCGACTTCGAGAATATATACATCTCTGTGCAACACAAGTACGACGCCGATCCCAATTTCGAGTACGTGATGGACAAGTGCGCCGAGTATGGTCGGATCACCATCGCCCGTGCCTACGCTGACTGGTATCGGTATCCCAGGGTCACGAGCGCCCTCTATGCGCACAGCATCGAGCCTATGTACGTGCCCACCTATTACTATGAGCGCGACAAGTCGCACAGCTCCAGCGCCATCAAGAACAGCGTGGATATTCACCTGTGTATTGACGCCATCAAGACGTTGTATGGTTATCCCAGCATAGGCAGCTATGTGCTAGTCACCGGCGACAGGGACTTCATCCCCGTGGTGAATACGATCCGTCAATACGGCAAGTGGGTGGTGGTGATAGGCGTGGGAGGAGCCGCGTCCTCTCACCTGGCTCAGAGTGCCGACGAGTTCATTCTGTACGAGCACCTGACGGATGAGGAGGTCAAGAAAGCACCGCAAGACATCTACGAGGCGCTGGTGGAGGCCATAAACCTGGCGCGGCAAAGGGACAACGTATCCACCATGGCCACGCTCAAGTTGCTGATGATGGAGATCTTGGGAGGCTTCGACGAGAAGGAATACAAGGATTCAGAAGGGAGACCGTTCACCAAGTTCAAGGGCTTCGTGAGGGAGGCGGAGCGGCGAGGCTTGGTGCAGATCTTCACTAGCGGGACGGTGCATGAGGTGTTCTTGCCGGAGGAGGACCCCCGCGCGCTGAGTCAGTTTGTGTCAGAGGTGGTCTCCGAGGAGGAGGAGGCTGTGGGCGGGATCGGCCCCCGTGAGTGGAGGATATTCCGCGACATGATGCGGCAGTTCGACGAGCCGGTGAGGTTCGTGCAGATATTCAGCGCCCTGCGTGGTTTGCGGAACACAGAGGTGATAGATCTCTCCAACGCCGAGATAAAAGAGATGATCAAGAGGGGCATTCGAGAGGGTCTCCTGATCCGCACTACTAGAGGAGCCCACGGATTCTATCAACTCGACCCCAGTTCACCGGTGCCGTCCGCGGGCTAGATGGCCTATCGTTGGAGCCGTTATCTCGTGCTTGCCGGACTTCACTGATGCGTACTCGGATTCATGGTTGCCATGCCTATCGCGCTGGTCAGTGAGGGTGGTTGCGACAGCCGCTGTGCGGATTGGCGGCTGCCCGTTGCCTGCGCTGCCACGTGGCCTAGCTCGGTCCTGCTAGGTGGCCTACGTATAGTTGGATGGGCTATGATTCACCGGGGGGACATCGAGGAGCTGGCGTGATGGATATTGAAATGGAAGATGGCGTCTTGTCACTCATTCGAGAACACCAGGACCAGATAAGGGCCTTTGGCGTGAGACGGCTTGGCTTATTCGGCTCTTTTGCACGTGGGCAACAAGATGAGAATAGTGACATAGATCTGTTGGTGGAGTTCGATCTCGACAAGAAGACTTTTGATGCTTTCATCCATCTGGCTTTCTTCTTGGAGGATCTGTTTGGAAGACGTGTCGAGTTGGTGACACCCGAGTCACTCAGTCCCTACATCGCGCCCCATATTATGGACGAGGTTGAATATGTCACGTTCGGGGCTTGAATACCTGCATCATATCTTGGACGAGACAGAGTACCTTACGGATCGAGGCCAGGGGCTGAACAAAGATGAGTTCATGCGCGATGAAACGCTGAAGAGAGCCTTTGTGCGCAGTCTTGAGGTCATTGGTGAAGCCGCGAAGCAGATACCCGATGACCTCCGGCAGAAACACAATCGCGTTGAATGGAGAGCAATCGCTGGAATGCGCGACCGGCTGATACACGGGTACTTTGGGATAGACTATGACATCGTGTGGGATGTTGTTGTGAACAAAGTGCCAGTGCTGCAGCTCGAGATCAAGCAGATCATTCACAATGAAGGCGCTGATCCGTGAGACTGTTCGAGCGATCCGTCATCGGGCGTGCAGTGTCGGCAGATCGGAGGCACGGCTGCCTAGTCCGCTTGCGGTCTGCGGCGCCAGATGGCTGAACTGCGCCCACAGTTGCCAGTGGCGACCCTCACCTTGCTACTCTTCGCTGGCATAGGGTACCTTCTGGGTTCCTTTCCCTCTGGAGTCGTAGTGGTGAGGTTCTGGAGTTAGGAGGACCTGCGAAGGATAGGCAGCGGACGCACGGGGGGGATGAATGTGCGGCGGGTGGCTGGATTGCGGCCCGCCGTGGTTACCGTGGTGCCAGACGCCGCCAAGGGCATCTTGGCCGTCAAGCTAGCTGAGGTGCTAGGTCCCGAGCCTTGGGCGGTGCCCGTGGCCGCGACGGCGGTTGTCGTTGGACACTGTTGGCCTCTCTACACCCGCTTTCAAGGGGGCCTGGGCCGGGGAAGCGCCTCCTTCATTCTCCTCGACCTGAGCCCTCTTTCGCTGATGCTCCTGGTGGCGGCTTTTCCTCTCTGGTACGTGGTCTTCCGCCCTCGCTATCGGGCATCCGCAGCAACAGCGCTGACCGCACGTGTGGCAATGTGGATCACGGGCAACCCTGGGGCGTTGGTGGCTCTTGGCCTGGCGATGGGTGTCGTGATCTTCATGCGGCGTATCCGCAGGCTGGCGTGAGTGTCGGGGCCTGGCAATCGCGGGTGCGCGTTGCGAGGGGGGTGTCCGAGTATGGCTGCCGCCCTTGAGTAGCTCTATTCCAGATCCTCCAGCTCGTACAGGATCGCCGTCGCCGCCACCAGTCCGGCTGTCTCTGCACGCATGATACGGGGACCAAGAGTGATGGGGATCGCTCCGTAGCGCTGGGCCTGAGTCATCTCTTGGGGGGTGAACCCTCCTTCAGGCCCAATGAAGAGATTGACAGAGAAGGGAGGCTGTTCGGCGGCCCTGAGGATGGAGCGCAGGGTTTGCTCCTGTTCCTCCTCCCAAGGGAGGAGAGTCAACCCTCCGCGCGCTGCCTCTTCGCATGCGGTGGGGAAGAGCACAGCCGGGCGCAGGCTGGGGATGCGACCGCGCCGAGACTGTTCCGCAGCTTGCGTCAGTATCCGCTGCCATCTCTCCGCCTTGGTCTTGCTTATCTCCTCTAGGCTCCCGATGATGCAGCGCTCCGCGATCATGGGCACGAAGCCCACAATCCCCAGCTCCGTTCCTTTCTGGAGCACCCACTCGAACCTGTCGAGCTTGAGCAGGGCCTGATACAGGGTGATCTTGGTGCGAGGTTCCGCTGTTACCAGAGACTTATGCGTTACGCGGCCCTCTATTCGTTGGCTGGAGACGGTATCTATCTCCATCTCGTGTTCCCAGCCGGAGTTGTCCAGCAGAATGACGTGGGCACCAGACTTGAGGCGAAGCACATTCCTCAAGCGGTGCACCAGCGGGCCAGTGATGGTGACTCGCTCCTTCTCTAGCCATGAGGCGGGAACGAAAAGACGATGCACGATCAGCCTTCCTCTGGTGTTACCTAGGACTCAGTGGTTGGTTGCAGCCTTGTTTCACACAGCGTGACTCAGGTCGGTTTGACTGAGGTAGATCTGTTACTGAACCGCTCCTCCCTGGCCATGGAGATCGAACAGTTGGCAGATGGCCTCGACTGCACCCTGGTCACAGCAACTTGGATGCTGATCTCTAGCCCGTTCAATCCCTGGACCCTCAAGGGCCGCTTGACACAGGATGCGGAAATGACCTCTCTCGTCCTGGACTTCCCTAGGAGGCTGTGCACGGTCCAATGGTGATCCTCCGAGGCTATTGGCTGAGATGGGGAAGGCTCTCGTCTGCAACCGGCCTACACCGTGACACAAGACATTTGCTGCCCGAAACTAGCCTGCACTATCTCAGCACTTCCTTCAGTCGGTCGAAGAACCCTCTCTCGCCCTGGGGGATGACCTCCTTACCCAGGGTAGCGGCCAACTCCTCAAACAGTTGGCGTTGTTCGAGTGTGAGTTTCTGCGGGGTTACCACATACACGGTGACCATTTGGTCGCCTCGCCCTTCGCCTCTCAGGTAGGGTATGCCCTGCTTGCGCAGGCGAAAGGTCTCACCGGTTTGAGTACCTGCGGGTATGTTGAGCTTCTTCGAGCCGTTCAGAGTGGGGACCTCCAGCTCATCCCCCAGGGCGGCCTGGGCCACGTTGATGGGCAATTCCAGGAAGATGTCGTGGTTTTGCCTCTTGAAATAGGCATGCTTCCGGACAGAGATCACGACGTACAGGTTGCCGGGCATCCCGCCCCGGGTGCCTGCCTGTCCCTCTTCGGAAAGACGGATTTGAGTGCCATCGTCGACGCCTGCGGGAACGTCGATGGACAGTCGCTTGGTGACACGCACCTGTTTCTGCCCGCGGCATTCGGTACAAGGGGTAGTGACCACTTCCCCCTCTCCTCCACAGCGCCCACAGGTGCCAACATTCACGAACGAACCGAAGACTGACTGGCGCACTCGACGCACCTCGCCTGTACCGCTGCACTGTGGACAGCGAATCGGCTCAGTGCCCGGGTCGGCACCTGTCCCACGGCAGGCGGGACAGGTGCTCAGTCTGGCAATCTCTATCTCTTTCTTGGAACCGAAGGCGGCTTCCTCGAAACTGAGGGTCAAGTCGTACCGCAGGTCGGCTCCCTTCTGCGGGGCTCGTCTCGCGGCGCTACGCATCCCCCCGAAGCCAAAGAGGTCGTCGAAGATATCACTGAAGCCAAATCCGCTGAATTCGGTGGAGAAGCCTCCTCCAAACCCAGTGCGGCCCCAGCGGTCGTATTCGGATCGTTTTCTACGGTCGCTCAGGACCTCGTAGGCCTCGTTGATCTCTTTGAAGCGGTCTTCGGCGTCGTGAGACTTATTGAGGTCGGGATGATACTCGCGGGCCAACCTGTGGTAGGCCCGCTTGATCTCAGCGTCACTGCTTGAGCGGCTGATGCCCAGGATGTCGTAGTAGTCTCTTTCTGATGTCATGAAGCGTGCGTTGGCAAACTAACCAGATGGAATGACATAGTCTATCTCCTCACAGTGCGAAAGACAAGGCAGGGGGCAAGAAGGAGTCCTCCCTGCCCCTTGAATCCTCACGTTACACTTCTCGGAATTCGCCCTCGACGGTGCCCTCATCCTCTGGCTCTGAAGGGCCGGCCTCCCCGCCCGGGGGGGGAGGAGCGGCACCTGGCTGCTCGTACATGGCAGCCCCTATCTTCTGCATCGCCTCATTCAGTTCCTGAGTCTTGCGCTGGATCAGGTCTACGTCCTGACCCTTGAGCGCCTCACGCACTGCGGCAGCCTTGGCTTCCACGTCGCTGCCGATGTCGGCGGGCACCTTGTCTCCCAGATCACGCAGGGTCTTGTCCGCCGCGTAGGCCGCCTGGTCGGCGTTGTTGCGAGTCTCGATCTCCTCTTTGCGCTTGCGGTCGTCGGCCTCGTGAACTTGAGCCTCGTCTACCATGCGCTTGATCTCTTCCTCGCTGAGGCCGCTAGAGGCGGTGATGGTGATGTGCTGTTCGCGGCCAGTGGCCTTGTCCTGGGCGGAGACGTTCAGGATCCCGTTGGCGTCTACGTCGAAAGAGACCTCTACTTGCGGAACCCCCCTCGGTGTCGGTGGTATTCCATCCAGGATGAAACGCCCGAGGGTCTTGTTGTCCCCCGCCATGGGCCGCTCTCCTTGCACGACGTGGACCTCTACGCTGGTTTGTCCGTCAGCGGCTGTGGAGAAGATCTGCGAGGTATGGTACGGAATGGTAGTGTTGCGCGACACCAGCGCGGTCGATACGCCGCCCAGCGTTTCGATGCCCAAGGTGAGAGGGGTGACATCGAGGAGCAGCACGTCCTTGACCTCACCACCCAGCACGCCGGCCTGGATGGCAGCGCCCAGCGCTACCACTTCGTCGGGGTTCACCCCCTTGTGGAGCTCTCTCCCGAAGAACTTCCTTATCGCCTCCTGCACAGCGGGCATTCGCGTCTG
>JAUWLF010000037.1 GCA_030613785.1 Chloroflexota bacterium
GGCGGTCCCGGGCGTGGGGGCTCCCCCGCCCTGTACGGGGGGGGTGTGGACGGGCACCGCGCCGGCGGTATTGGGGAGGAGAGAGGCTGGAGGGGGCCCGCCGCGGAAGCGGCGGCCCATGGGGTGGGCATGACGTGAGCAACCCGGGGAGACGGGGGGCGCGGGGGCGGAGGGTGGGCCGAGCCTTCAGGCTCGGGGGAAGGAGAAAGACTAGCCGGCCCCGACGCCAAGCGGGTTCTGTGAGGCTTCGGCCGCCTGCGGTGCGGCAAACGGCGGCGTTGTGCTAAGGGGCAGGGCCGGCCTGGCGGGACGGTGCGAAGGTACGACAAGTTGCCAACTTGTCCTATGGACGAGGCTGTTTGAGCGGGCACACGGCGGCGTTGTCGTAGGGGCAGGGCATGCCCTGCCCCTACCCCTGAATGCAGCGGGATTTGGAATCCCCCCCTCCGGTGGATTCATCCTGAGTAGGCCGTAGGCCGTATCGAAGGACCGTCCGGCGATGATGCGCGATTGTTCTTGCAGCCCTTCCCCGGTTGCCTTGACTTTGCCCCCATCGGAGGATATGATAGGCTGAACATGCGAGAGGAACTGTTGGACTGGCTCGTCTGTCCCGTATGCGAAGGTGGCAACTGGCAATTGGAGCGCCACGAGTCCCTCGGACCTGGAACTGTCGAAAGCGGCCAACTGCTGTGCGCGCCTTGCGGGGCCGTGTACGCCATCAGGGACGGGATCATCGATCTGCTGCCGCAACCCGACGAAGCAGTCCTGCGCGAAAGGGCCGGCTGGGAGAAGTTCCTGGAGGGAGCGTCCGAGGAGTTCGATGACCACTGGCTCCTGGCCTTGCCCCACGTAGACGAAAACGTGTCCTCAGATGCCGGCAGTATTGCCCATTGGCGGAGGCAGGCCCACAACTTCGACCACCTGATGGGACACCTCAATCTGTCGGGGAAAGAGAGAGTGCTGGAACTGGGAGCGGGTCGCTGCTGGGCCAGCTCGTATCTGGCGCGAAGCGGCTGCGAGGTGGTGGCCCTGGACGTGGTGAGGAAGAGGAAGGCGGGGGGACTGGAGACGGGCAGGGTCTATCTCGACCACGGCACACCCTACTTCGAGCGCGTTCTGGCCAGCATGGAGAGGCTCCCATTTCGTGAGGGGATCTTTGATCTGGTCCTCTCGGTGGCCAGCATCCATCACACCGCGCTGCTCGACCAGGTCGTAGGGGAATGCGGACGCGTCCTCAGAGGCGGCGGGAGGCTGGCTCTGACCAGCGAGCCTTGTTCACGCATCCTCAAGGAGAAACGCGTGCAGAATGAGGAGACGGAAGCCGGTATCAACGAGCACGTGTATAACTTCTTTGACTACAGGAGAGCTTTCGGCGGTGCGGGACTCCAGCCGGCCTACTATCTGCCGGGTGCGCTGGTGGCGATGCTGTCGGAGGAAGGGTTGACCACGAGGGCTGGCAGCTTCAAGGCCTGGCTCTTCGGTTTGGCGAGGCTCTCGTGGCGAAACGGTGCCCTGCGTCGAGTGCTGTCGTCCCAGACGGCCAACCTTCTGGGACTCCTTTTGCTGGAATATGGGCTGACCGCCGTCGCCGAGAAGAGACCTGGGATGCGAGTCCAGTGAGAATAGCGGTTGACGCCTCACCCGCTGCCAAGAGACCACGCACGGGGACGGAGTTCTACACTCTTCACCTCGTCCTTTCCCTGGCGGAAGTGGACGAGAGCAACGAATACACCCTTCTTCTGAACGACGAGGTTCCAGAGGAGTTCGCGACTCTGCCTCCGAATTTTGGACCCCGTCCGATACCACAGAGCCGTCTGTGGGCTCAGACCAGGTTGGGCCGAGAACTGCGCAGAGATCGACCGGACGTGTTTTTCGCTCCGGCCAACGTGATCCCCTTTCTGCACCCGCCGAGGTGTGTGACTACAGTTCACGACGTGGCCTTTCATCACTTCCCGGAGTGCTACTCCCCGCTGGCTAGATGGTATCTGGAGCTGACCACACGTTTCGCGTTGAGCCGCGCCGTCAGGGTGATCAGCGTCTCCGAGGCCACCAAGAAGGACCTGGTGCAGATCTATGACGCGGACCCCGCCCGCATCGAGGTCATCCATTCCGGCGCCCCTCCCGGTCGCGACAGGCCTCCCTCAGCGGACGAGGTGGCCTCCACACTGAATCGTCATGGCATCACGCCTCCCTATCTCCTGTTCTTGGGTCGTCTGGAGCAGAAGAAGAACGTGCCCCGGATCGTGCAGGCGTTTCTCCAACTGAAGGAGCGGGGCATCCCACACCAATTGGTCCTGGGCGGTAGTCCGGGCGTGGGCTTTGCCGAGATTGAGCGGCTGATTGAGGCTTCGCCATTCGAGCCAGACATCGTGATGACCGGCTACGTGGGTGAGGAGAAGGAGTGCCTGTATGCGGCGGCCGATGTCTTGGTGTTCCCGTCGCTCTACGAGGGGTTTGGCTTCCCCATTCTGGAGGCCGCGCGCTATGGCACGCCAGTCGTCACGTCTCGCGTTTCCTCTCTTCCTGAGGTTGCGGGCCAGGCGGCTCTCCTGGTCGATCCGCTAGAGGTGGACGAGATTGCGGAGGCGATCTTCCAACTGCTCCATGACCGGGACCTGCGGTCCGAGCTCATAGAGCGGGGGTATGAGCGGCTCGAGGAGTTCGACTGGAAGAACACCGCGACAAGAGTGCTGGGGGTCCTGGAAGAAGCGGGGCGCGGAGCACCTCGGTAGGCCTGACCTCTACGCGGCAGCTTGCTTTCGCATCGCCGCACCGAAGGCGATCGCGGTCAGGATGCATGCCGCGCCCACCAGCAGGTACACGTGTCCGTAGCCCACGGAAGCGGCGACGATCCCTATGACCGTGGTCCCGATAGCGATGCCGCTGTCGAAGCAGAAGTAGACAAGGCTTAGTGCTGTTCCCCTGGCGCCGCTTGGAGCGTTGTCCAGCACCATAGCGTCCAAGCCCACGCAAGTACCTCCGAAGCCGATTCCGGTGGCGAGAGCCATGACCATGAGCATCACGAAGCTGTACGTCCAGTTCAGACCTAGCATGGCGACCGCGAAGACGATGAACATGGGCAGGATGACGGCCACTCTCCCCACTTTGTCGGACAAGCGTCCGGCGAAAGACCTGGACAGGATGATGACGAGCCCCAATACGGTGAAGAAGAATCCCACATTGCCCAGCCCCCGGCTTACAGCGAAGAGGGGTAGAAAGGTGTAGACCGCTCCGTAACCCAGCCCCACAGTCACAGTGGCCAGGGATGGAACAAGCACGCCTGGCACCTTGACCACATCTAGGAGCCCACGTTGGTCGGGATTCGCAGCCTGGTGAGCGGCGCTCTTCCTCTCCGGTTCGTGCAGAAGTAGGGTGATGGCCAGGCTGAGGAGGGCGGTCAGCCCCGCTGCGACGAAGATGGCAGGGAAGCTCAAGCGGTGCGTCAGGGTCGTCCCCACCGGGGAGGCGAGGATCATGGACACGGCGGGGGCGACACCTGCCACTCCCAGGGCCTCACCCCATCGGCTCCGAGGAGTCACGTCGGCGCCCAGTGCGAAGTACGCGGTGGTGAAGGCGGCGATGCCAATGCCATGAAACATGCGCGCTGCCAGCAGCGCGGGAACGGAGTGGGCGAGGGTGTAGGAGAGAGGACCAAGGACGAATAGCGTCGAACCGATCAGCATGACCGGCTTGCGACCCCAGGTGTCAACCAGACGGCCCATGTAGGGACGGGTGACAATGGCCGCCAGGGCGAAGCTGGTCATGGCCAGTCCCACCTCAGGTGCTCCGCCTCCCAACTCCTCGATGTAGAGCGGCAGAGGCGTGATGAGAAGGTGGATGCTGGAGAAGAAGAAGAAGCTGGCGAGGAAGGCCAGGTAGAAGTTAAGGGGATAGCCGCCAGGCAGTTCCTTCTGCCTCATGGGGGATGGATTCTCCCCTCTATCCTCACGGACACAGGGGAGTGGTCCACCAAGTACTCCTCCATAGCCTCGCGCAGAATGGTGGGCACATCGTAGGTGACCTGTCGTTGATCGAGGTGCGTGTACTCCGTTAGTTCTCCCAGCTCCCAATCCGTGGCCGCCACAGTGTAGCGCCTTTCCAGGTCCAACGGCTCCGTCCCCACCAGAACCTCTATCACCTGCTCATGGGGATCCGTATAGGGATCGTAGCTGACCTCGAGACCTGACACCTGAGGGATACCCTGGGGGTTGCCCCGCAGTGGAGGGGGTCGGTCCTGCGTCACCTCGGGCCGCAGGGCATAGTTCAGCGCGTCCAGAATCTCGCTGCCACTCAACTCCGCCCGGCAAGGGTTGGCTGTGGAGGAAGAGGCCCTGCACAGGTCGCCAAAGGTGATCAGGCCGTCCCTTAGCGCTTCGTCCAGCATGCCGGTGACGACCGAAGGCCACGTCCGCTTTCATCCTGTCACGCAGCACGTCGGCCAGGAAGTTGCCCAGCGCGCACTCTTGGAAGTAGTTGAGGTCCAGAAAGGTCGTGGTTTGACCGACGGGACGGCTCAGCAGGGCTTGTACTTCCTTGATCTGTTCCTCGATGGCCTCTACTACCTTGGCATCGGCCTCCGACGCATCGACGGGCATCAGATGGCCGGTCCTGCTCTGGACTCGTCCGGACGAGCTGTCTAGCTCAAGGTCAATACGGCCCAGGTGGCTCCCGTATGCGCCGGCTTGAGCGATGAGAGTATCGTTGACCATGAGGGGCTCCTCCAGCGTGTCGTGAGAGTGCCCGCCCACGATGAAGTGGAGACCGCTCACCGCCTCGGCCAGGGCCCTGTCTCCTTCGAGCCCCAGGTGGGAAAGGACAGCGATGACATTGGCGCCTCGGTTCCGGAGGTGCTGCACCAACTCAGTGACAATGGGCGCGGGCTTGAAGGTGCGAGTTCCGAAGATGGAGTAGGCATTGGAGAGGGCCGTCACTCCGATTAGACCCAGTTTGATGTCGCCGAGTTCCAGCAGTCGATAGGGAACACCCCCCTCGACCAACTGGCCGGTCTCGGTCCAGGAGAGATTGGCCACCATGATGGGGAAGTTCGCGGTCTCCGCCAGGCGAGCCAGGTTGTCTGGCCCGTAGGTGACTGCCGCCGCGTTGCCCAGGGCAGCGGCGTCATATCCGATGACGTTCATCATCGCCATGATGGCCGTGCCCTTGGTCACGTCGCTCTCAAGCAGGATGCGGTCTTCGGCGTCGCCTGCGTCCCACAAAAGTGTGTGGCCTCCTCGGTCCGCCACCTCCTGGCGGATCCGCTTGGCCATGGCACTGATGAAGGGCAGTTGCTCGATGCGGGCGTGGAGGTCATTGGTGTGGAGAATGGTCAGTAGGGTGGTGTCTGACGGCATGATCCACTCCTTGTCCGTCCTATTCCTCGGAGAGGTTCAACACCGCCATGAACGCTTCCTGCGGGATGTTCACCTGGCCGATCTTCTTCATCCTCTTCTTGCCCTCCTTTTGCTTCTCCAGGAGCTTGCGCTTGCGTGTCACATCTCCGCCGTAGCACTTGGAGAGCACATTCTTGCGCAGCGCTTTCACCGTCTGGCGGGAGATAACCTGGCTCCCTATCGCGGCCTGGATGGGCACGGCAAAGAGTTGGCGAGGGATGACCTCCTTCAGTTTCTTGACCAGAGCGGTGCCTTTGGCATAGGCTTGATCCTGGTGCATGATGAGGGACAGTGCATCAACTGATTCGTGATTCACCAGGATGTCGAGCTTGATGAGGTTGCCAGCGCGATAGCCGGAGAAGGTATAGTCCAGGGAGGCATAGCCGCGCGTGCGGGATTTCAACTGGTCGTAGAAGTCAACGATGAGCTCTCCCAACGGCATCTGATAGGTCAAGAGAACCCGCTGAGGATCCAGGTATTCCATGGCCTCATACTCCCCCCGGCGGGAGAGAACGAGGTCCATGATCGGCCCTATGTATTCGCGGGGACTGAAGATGCTGATCTTCACCCATGGTTCCTCTATCTCCTGGGTCTCGGTCGGTGGTGGCAGGTCTGCCGGACGATCCACGATGACCACGTTCGCCTCCTCCGTAAGGACGTGGTATTCCACGCTGGGCGCTGTGGCCAGCAGATTCAGATCGTACTCCCGCTCGAGCCGCTCCTGGATGATCTCCATGTGAAATAGTCCCAGGAAGCCGCAACGAAAGCCGAAGCCCAGAGCCTGAGAATCCTCTGGCTCGTAGACCAGCGAGGCGTCGTTCAAGTGCAGCTTGTCGAGGGCATCCCGCAGGAGATGATAGTCCTCGGCCTCCACAGGATAGAGGCCCGCGAAGACCATAGGTTTGACAGGGCGGTACCCCGGCAGGGGTTCTTGGGCCGGGTTGTCCACGGTGGTGATAGTGTCACCGACGGAGCAATCCCGGACGTTCTTGAGCCCTGTGGCCACGTAGCCCACCTCGGCGGTGGAGAGTCTGTCAACAGGGGTCATGCCGGGTGTGAAGATGCCGATCTCCAGGGGTTCGAACGCCGTATCATTGGACATCAGGTTCAGGTGCTCACGCCCGGCGAGTTCACCGTCCATCACACGTATGTAGGCCACAACCCCTTTGTACGTATCATAGTGGGAATCGAAGATCAGTGCCCGAAGCGGTCCGTGGGGGTTTCCCTGAGGGGCCGGGACTACCTCGACGATGGCCTCCAATACGTCCCTGGTGCCGATCCCTTCCCTGGCCGAGGTCTGGAGTACGTCCTCGGCGCGAACGCCCAGCAACTCTTCCATCTCGCGAGCCACGTCCTGGGGGCGGGCCCTTTCCAGATCGATCTTATTGGCCACGGGGACGATGGCCAGATCGTTTTCCAGGGCCATGTACAGGTTTGCCAGGGTTTGCGCTTCCACACCCTGGGAAGCATCCACCACCAGGACTGCCCCCTCGCAAGCCTCCAGTGCTCGCGAGACCTCGTAGGTGAAATCCACGTGGCCGGGCGTGTCGATGAGATTGAGTTGATACTCCTGACCGTCCTCAGCAGTGTAGAGCATGCGCACCGCCGAGGCTTTGATGGTGACCCCCTTCTCGCGCTCCAGGTCCATTTGATCCAATACCTGATCGGCCATCTCCCTGGGAGAGATGGTGTCGGTGTATTCGAGCAGGCGGTCCGCCAGAGTGGACTTCCCGTGATCTATGTGGGCGATGATGCTGAAGTTCCTGATTCGGTCCTGATCCATTGCTGAAGGACGATGCGTCGTCCTGATCCGTCCCAATCGCTACCTTTTTCCCTGACCTGATTATAGCGGAACCAAGGGCAAAAGGAAAGAGGTTGGCCAGCTTGACACCGAGAGCGGGCGGATGTTATAATGTGGTGAGAGTTGGGAGGTGTCAGCGTGATTGTCTACTTGCGGATAGTGCAGAGCATCATCTCGGTGTGTCTCATCGTGGCTGTCCTTCTCCAGGTCAAGGGACAGGGTTTGGGAGGCATCTTTGGAGGCAGTGATAGCGGGATCTACAAGACTCGCCGTGGTGCCGAGAGAACCTTGTTCACCCTCACTATCGTCCTGGTGCTTCTCTTCTTCCTCTTCGCGCTTGCTTCCGTGATACTACAGCCTTGATGCCTTCCTGGACGACAGGTCCCTAGAGCCAAGCCCGTGGAAGGAGGCAAGCTCCAGCTTTGACAAGACACATCCGTTGGCAGGCGGTCATCGCCGTCGTAGGGGTCATTCTGGTCGTGGTGTTGCTGGGCTACGTGGCTCTCACGACCACCACCGTCACCATCCCCGACACAGGCGGCACGTACGTAGAGGGAATCGCTGGACGCCCCAGCTACATCAACCCCATTCTTAGTCAGTACAACCAGGTGGACCGGGACCTGGTGTCACTCATCTTCTCCGGGTTGACTACTATCAACGAGCGGGGCGAGATCATACCATCACTGGCCCGGGATTGGGATCTGTCCGACGATGGGCTGGTCTACACGTTCTACCTACGGCGCGATGTCTTGTGGCACGATGGCGAGCCTTTCACCGTCGATGATGTGCTGTTCACGGTTGAGGCGATACAGGACGAGGACTATCAGGGTGCGCCAGTGCTGTCGGAGATGTGGCGTACCGTGACGGTGGACAAGATCAACGACTACACCCTCACTTTCACCTTGCAGGCCCCGTTGGCGACTTTCCTGGACTACACCACCGTCAACATCTTGCCTCAACATCTGCTGGCGGAGGTGCCCGCGAGTGAACTGCCTCGGAACCAGTTCAGTGTGCGGCCCGTGGGCACGGGCATGTACAAGATCGGCGAGGTTAGCAGTGAGCACGTGATTCTGGAGGCCAACCCCGACTACTTCGGCGAGCAGCCCCTGCTGTCGAAGATAGAGTTCAAGTTCTACCCTGACTACCAGAGCGTATTCGCGGCCTATCAGCAGGGGGAGGTAGAGGGCGTGGGCCAGGTCTTGCCCGAGGATCTGATGGCGGTCCGCAAGGAGGAGAATCTGAGGCTCTACGCCGCTCGTCTGTCGGGCTACACATTGGTGTTTCTCAATCTCGATTTACCCATCTTCGAGGAAAAAGAGGTCCGCCAGGCGCTGCTATGGGGCATAGATCGGCAACGGATCATAGACCAGATGCTGGATGGGCAAGGTGTGGTGGCCCACAGTTCCATCATGCCAGACTCCTGGGCTTATAACGACGATGTATTTCGCTATAGCTATGACCCTGGCAAGGCCCGCGATCTGCTGACGGAGGCCGGCTGGGCGGACACCGATGGCGATGGAGTTCGGGAAAAAGGCGACCGCAGTCTGGAGTTCGTCCTGTTGACCAACAAGGACCCCGAGCGCCGCCAGATTATCGAGGAGATCGCCCGGCAGCTTTGGGAAGTGGGGGTCAAGGTTTTGCCCGTGGTTGAGGACAGCTCCTGGGTCGTAAATGAGGCACTGCGGCCCCGCAATTTCGATGCGGTTCTGTACAGTTGGGGCAATCTGCCCAGCGATCCCGATCCCTATCTCATGTGGCATTCGACACAGATAGGCGGTGATGGACAGAACTATGCCGGCCTCGACAGCAGGGACATAGACGAGTTGCTGGAGCAGGCGCGCCAAAGCACCGACCAGGGTGAGAGAGCGGAGCTGTACAGAGAGTTCCAGGACATGTTCGCCGACGAGGTGCCGGCGCTGCTACTGTACTACCCTGTGTACAACTACGCCGTGGATGAGATGGTCAAGGGTGTGCAGTTGAGCCCGATGATGGATCCCAGCGACCGCTTTCGGACCATCGCCCAGTGGTACATCAAAACGCGACGGGTGATGGTAAGTGAAGCGGGTGTGGAATGACTTGACAAGCCTCTGGCGCGAGGATATACTACATCGTAGAGCCGAGGTGGCGGAATAGGTAGACGCGCTGCGTTCAGGGCGCAGTGGGGGCAACCCCGTAAGGGTTCGAGTCCCTTTCTCGGCATGGAGCCCCGATGAGCATCGGGGCTCTTTTCGTAGTGATCTGAACCTGGGACTGCATCTGCTGAGGCGTCACGTGCGCGAGGGGAACCGTTTTCGCCTCCAGAGCGTCTACTTATAGGGAATACGTCCGAGGGATGCCGACCCAAGAAACTGATCAGGAGGATGAGTCAAATGTCGAAAACGGCGATTGCCATCGGGGCGGTAGGCCTGGCACTGCTGGGTGTCGCCCTGGTGTTGCCGTTGGCCCTCGTTGCGGTGAGTACGCGGGGGCCTGGCGCGAGCGACCAGCAGGGGGGTATCATGGTCATGGGGGAGGGCAAGGCGTTGGCCGAACCTGACCTAGCCATGATCACCATCGGTCTGGAGACCAGAGCCAGCACTGCACAGCTCGCGGCTGATGAGAACAACGAACGCATGGCTGATGTGATGGGGGCTCTACAGAGTATGGACATAGCGGAGGAGGACATCCGGACGGTGGACTACAGCATCCGGGCGGAGATAGACTGGCGAGGGGACGAGCGGCGCGTCATTGGCTATGTGGTGTCCAATTCCGTGCGGGTCAAGGTACGTGAGGTAGACCAGGTGGGAGAGGTTCTGGACGCCGTGACTGCGGCGGGAGCCAACGACATCTATGGCATCCAGTTCACGTTTGACGACCCCACTGAGTTGGAGGAGCAAGCGCGAGCCGAGGCCATGGCCGATGCTCAGAGCAAGGCTCAGGCCCTTGCCACTCTGGGTGGTGTGGGTTTGGGCAAGCCGCGGATCATCAGCGAGTCATTCGTGGAGCTACCACCGTTGTACATGGAGCGAGCATACGCGCAGGCGATGGAGGCGGGCGGCGGTGCGCCCGTATCGCCAGGCCAGTTGGAGGTCACAGTGCAGGTGCAGGTGACGTTTGACATCCGCTAAGGCTGGCTTGGTCTGACCGACCGCTTGACAGCACAACAAGGGATCGCTTCTGTCCGCAAGGCAGCGGTCCCTTTTGCTTGAGGTCGTTTCCTATGGTATACTTGGCAAGAGCTTTCATCGCCGCGCTGACGCGTGTGTTGACCACCCAAGACAGTGAGGTTCAAGTAGGCGGGCAGGGTACAGGCCGAAAACTGACTATGAGAAGCGGCGCTGATGGTGGAGGGCGCCGGCGCGGGCTGCTGTGTGCACCTAAGCAGTAAGGAGTGAGACGATGAGCGTATGGACATCCTTGAAGGAGACATTCTTCCCCTCTGCACCGGAGCCCCTGGACAAGGGGATGTTTCAGTACATGACCCCTGAAGGAGCTGAGAATGCGTTCCGCATACATCTGCGAGTAGAGGACGATGGCGACGGTATCCTGATCATCAATGCCGCGAAGATCCTGCACCTCAATCAGACCGCCACCGAGCACGTCAAGCTGATGGTGGAGGAGAAGGACGCCGACACGGCGGTCAAGGAGATCCGGAAACGGTACAAGGTCTCGGCGGAGAGGGCTCGCGAGGATCACGAGCACCTGAGAGATACCATCCTCACTCTGGCCATGACCGACGACATCTGCCCCATTTCGTACCTGGATGTGAAGCGGATTGAGCCCTTCGACACTCCCGTCTCCGCGCCATACCGCATGGACCTGGCGCTGACCTATCGCTGCAACGCTGACTGCGGCCACTGCTACGTCGGTCGCCCCAGAGACATGGAGAGCCTGAGCACGGAAGAGTGGAAGCGCGTCATCGAGAAACTGTGGGACCTGGGCATCCCCCATGTGGTCTTCACTGGAGGGGAGGCCACGGTGTACCCCGACCTGGCGGACTTGATCCGGCACGCGGAGGATGTAGGGTTGGTGACTGGGATTCTGACCAATGGCATCAAGCTGGCTGAAGAGGAGTATCTTCGAGACCTGGTGGACGCGGGGCTGGATCACATCCAGATCACCTTGGAATCCCACGACGAGGAGATACACAACCAGATGGTAGGCGTGGATGCGTGGAAGCAGACGGTGCAGGGCATCAAGAATGCTGTGGCCACTGATGTCTACACCATCACCAATACCACTCTCACCACCCTCAACGCCGCCAGTGTCGAGGAAACCATAGAATTCCTGTCTGAGCTGGGCATCGAGACCTTCGCCTGCAACAGCCTGATCTACTCAGGCAGAGGGCCGTCGAGCGGCATCGGCATTCCTGAAGAAGACCTGGAAGGGCTGATGATCAGGGTGCGCGACAAAGCGATCGAGAAACGTATGAGGCTAATCTGGTACACGCCGACGCAGTACTGCGAGTTCCATCCCGTGGAGTTGGAGTTGGGGGCGAAGTTCTGTACCGCTGCCAGATACAACATGTGCGTCGAGCCCAATGGAGACGTGCTCCCGTGCCAGAGCTACTACTCGAGCCTGGGCAATATCCTGACCGACGAGTGGGAATCCATCTGGAATCATCCCACAGCCGAGAGTATCAGGAACAGGGATTGGGTGATGGACAAATGCCAGACCTGTGATGACCTACCGCTGTGTGGCGGCGGATGTCCCCTGTACCTGGAGAACAAAGGCACCCTCTGCGTGGAGAGCACGTCAACGGCGGTCTAGAATCCCCCCTGAGGAAGGATGGCCGCCACTGGGCAGCCAGGCTCGATCGGACGGAGCATCATAGGTGGGCCTTACAGTAGAGGAATGGGATCGGCAGTTCCGGCGTCAAGCGAATTGGACCCGAAGTATCCGCTCCCGCCTCTATCGCCAGGCGGGGCTGTGGAGAGCGGATCTGGTGCTGGATATCGGGTGTGGCACCGGCGCGATCACCGAGGAAGTGGCCCGGAGCACGGGCGGCCAGGTGATCGGACTGGATCTGGATCCGGCGATGGTCAGATATGCGGCGGACAGGATCCACGACGTGCAATGGGTGATGGGAGACGCGCTCTGCTTGCCATTTGCAGCGAAGACCTTCGATCTGGTGCTCTGCAATTTCCTGTTGCTCTGGGTGGAACGCCCAGCGGTGGCCGTGGAGGAAATGGCACGGGTGGTCAGGGACGGAGGCGGGGTGTTGGCCACGACTGAGCCAGACTATGGGGGACGCATAGACTTCCCAGAGGACATAGCTCTCGGCCCCTTGATGGAGGAATCGCTCCGCCGGGAGGGGGCGCATCCCCGCATGGGCCGCCGTCTGAAGGCTCTGTTCTCTGCGGCTGGCCTCGAAGTGGAGACAGGGGTCATCGCGTCAATGTGGGATGACCGCCAACTGCGGGAAGAGTTTGAGGGTGAGTGGGATTTCATCTTCGAGACGCTGAACAACGTCGCCAGCGAGGCGGAGCTGGCTGGATACCAGAAAAGGGCTTGGAGAGCTTTGGATGAGGGAGAGCGTCTCATCTTCATGCCCAATTTCTGGGCACTGGGAAGAAAACCAGGATAACATGCTTCGTGATCAGCCACGCTCTTGAAGAGGAGGGAATGACCGTGGCCATGCTGAAGGACGAGGACAGGGAGCAAGTTCGGAAGCGGCTGGAGGGACTGGTCAACCCGGTGCAACTGGTCATGTTCACACAGACGCTCGAATGTGAGTTCTGCGCGGGGACCCACGCCCTGGTGGACGAGGTGGCCGCGCTTTCGGACAAGGTCGAGGGGGTGATCTACGACTTCGTCCTGGACAAGGACAAAGCCGATGACTACGGGGTGGACAAGATACCTGCCATCGCCGTCATGGGCCAGAAGGACTATGGCGTGCGCTTCTACGGCATGCCCGCCGGGTACGAGTTCGCTTCGCTGCTTGAGGCCGTCGACACTGTCTCGACAGGGGAATCCGGGCTGTCCGAGGCCACAAAGGAAGCGCTCGCTCAGATAGATGAACCTGTCCATTTCGAGGTGTTCGTCACTCCCACTTGACCTTATTGTCCCGGCACGGTCGTGCTGACGCAGAAGATGGCGGTGGAGAACGACTACATCAACGCTGACATGGTGGAGGCCACGGAATTCCCTCAGCTTGCCATCAAGTACCAGGTGCGCGGGGTGCCACGTACGGTCATTAATCAAACTCAGTTCGTGGACGGAATGGTGCCCGAGGCGGTGATGCTCCAGATGTTGTTGATGACGCTGGGCAAACTGGAGGAGAAAGGATCCTCCGACGAGGCTTGATGCTCGGGCTGGTTGGAGATCCTTGACCCACGACGTACTGTATGGTAAAGTGTGGTTCACCTGGGCGGGGAGCCCTTGGGGAATCCGATGCTCGATCTCTCAATTGTCATCGTCAACTGGAACACCAGGGACCTACTGCGTAACTGCCTGGAATCGGTACTATGCAGCGAAGGCGAGTTCGCATTCGAGACTATCGTAGTCGACAATTGCTCGGACGATGGTAGCGCTGCCATGGTGCGGGAGGAGTTCCCGCAGATTCACCTGATAGAGAGCGACATCAACGGAGGCTATGCCTACGCCAATAACCTGGGGCTGCGTCGCCTCCAGCCTCGCTACCACCTCTTGTTGAACCCAGACACCGTGCTTCCGCCAAACGCTTTGAGGGATATGCTTGCCTTCATGGATGCGCACCCTGAGGCAGGGATGGCGGGCCCCAAGTTGGTGATGGGCGATGGCGAGTTGGACCTGGCGTGTCGGCGCAGCTTTCCTACGCCTGAGAACTCCTTCTATAAGCTCTTCGGCCTGAGCCGCCTGTTTCCAAATAGCAGGCGCTTTGGCCAGTACAACCTGACCTATCTGGATCCCGACGAGGTAGCAGAGGTGGACTCCGTAGTGGGGGCCTTCTTGATGGTCAGGGGGGAGTTCGTTGAGCAAGTGGGGCTGCTTGACGAAGAGTATTTCATGTATGCGGAGGATCTTGACTGGGCATTCCGCGCCAAGCAGGCGGGTTGGAAGGTGTACTACTATCCTGAGGTCACGGTGCTGCACTATAAGAGGCAGGCCAGCGCACAAAATCCGGAGAAGGCACAGCACGAGTTCTGGCGGGCGATGTACATCTTCTATCGCAAACACTATGCCGCAGATACTCCTTTCTGGATCCACTACCTGGTTCTCGGGGGGCTGGTTTTGCGGGGGGGCACCGGGATGTTGAAAGAGATCTTCCGTCGGGAGAGAGCGGAAACGGCTGCGGAGGCTGGACGGTGAGGGACAAGTCTTCGGTCCTTTTTGCAGGATTGCTAGTGGTCATTGATATCGTGATGATGGCCTTGGCCTTCGTCTTCTCATACTATCTGCGTCTTTGGGCCGATCATCTCGCGCCAGAGGAACTCGGGTCGCTGTGGAGCTATCTGGGCGTCATCGTCGTCCAGATACTGACCTTGGTCAGCGTTTTCTTCTTCTTCAAGCTCTATCATCGCCAGCGGGGTCTCTCACACGTTGACGAATTCTACTCGGTCTTTGTAGCCGTGTCGGTGGGTATCATCATGTCCGTGGCCTTTAGCTCCTTTCTTATAAGGAACGGTCCGGACTACTCTCGCAGGATGATTGTGTTCAACTGGACGTTGACCATTGTCCTGGTTACCTTTGGACGGTTGCTCTATGCTCGCCTGATGTGGACCCTCCAGAGTCGAGGTATTGCGGTGGCTAGGGTGCTCATAGTGGGCACCGGGGAGACCGCCCGGATGATCCTGCATGCCATGCAACGCATGCCAGGGCTTGGGTACGAGGTCGCGGGTATGGTCAGCACGGATTCGCAGCACGAGGATCTCGGAGTACCCGTTCTTGGGAACGCTGACGAGTTGTTCGTCCTGATCGGTACTCATGACATCGACGAGGTGATCATCGCTTTACCAGAGGCCCCCAGCGAGGAGATTCTGCCCATCATCTCCGATTGTCATCGGGCCAGAGTGGCCACCAGGGTCTATCCCAGTGCTTTCCAAGTCATAACCTCTGATCTCAGCATCGGTCACCTGGGCGGCCTTCCGCTGCTGACGGTACGGGATACGGTCCTGCGCGGTTGGAGGCTGACGTTGAAGCGAGCGATGGACGTCCTGGGGAGCGCGGTGGGACTGGTACTGCTATCTCCCTACATGGTGCTCCTCGCTCTGCTCATCAGGCTGGATTCCCCTGGACGGGCCTTCTATGCTCAGGACCGGATGGGCCTGGATGAGAAGCCTTTCCAGATGATCAAGTTCAGATCGATGAAGGAGGGAGCTGAGGACGAGACGGGACCAGTATGGGCTGTCAAGGAGGATCCTCGGCGCACCAGGCTAGGTACCTTCATACGCCGCTTCTCTTTGGACGAGCTGCCTCAACTCATAAATGTATTCCTGGGAGAGATGAGCCTGGTCGGACCAAGGCCGGAGCGACCCGTGTTCGTGGAGCAGTTCAAACAGATCATCCCCCGCTACGTGGAGAGACATCAAGAGAAGGCGGGGATGACTGGTTGGGCTCAGGTGAACGGCTTGAGGGGTGACACCTCCATCGTCGAGAGGACCAAGTACGACCTGTACTACATCGAGAACTGGTCTCTCCTCTTCGATCTGAAGATCATCATCAAGACGTTTTTCACTTTCTTCCGGGACAGGGCCGCTGTCTGAAGTTACGTTGGAACTATCAGGTGCCTGGGAAGGCAGAGGGCGGCAGTGAGCACGAGCGGCGGGGCAGCGTCACACTGGCGGGATCCTGTCATGTATGGCAGTTCTCCCCTGCCTTTTTCGTGATCACTTCTGCTTCCTCAAGAGGAGTGTGACCTCGTCGGACACATCGTTTACAGATCGGAGCTGTGGGCCGAAGAGAGGGAGCTGGTCCAAGAGTAGGGGTGGAAAGACCATAAACTGAGGATTCTTCATCTCGGTCTGTTGCTGAACTGCCTCGAAGGGTGTTTTCTTCAGATTCAAGTTTGGTCTCTCCAGGTTGAAGTATAGCATGTAGGTGAGTGCTTTGCCGAGGAGGTCTGGCAAGTTGAGTAAGTCCTCGAGGTCATAGAACTCATCTTCGATGCGACCATGGAAGTTCTCGACCGAGCCATTGAAACGAGGGGTAGCGGGAGGGATAGTGACGTGGCGAGCGCCGAAGGTTTTCTCGACCACGAGAGTGAAGAGGCTATCTTTCTTGGCAGTGATAGAGCCAATGAACTCAGAGCCATTGTCGGTTTGAATAGTGATCTGGGAGAGGTCGAGGCCATAGGAGCGGAAGTGATCCAGGCAGAGGGCAATGAACTTGGCGGAGTTGAAGGTGGAGAGTCGATGGGCATAGCAGATGAAGGCAGTGCCGGTGAGGACGTCTTTGATGGTGTATTCGAACTTGGGCAAGATGCCGCGCAGCACAAGGGCGTAGATAAGGGGGATATCGTTCAGATACTTGACGTCCAGTTGCCAATGATATAAGGCCTTAAGGCGCTTGCGATAGCGAGCTATCTCACGTTTCTTCTGATACTTCTTCTTTCTGGGGCGGATGAGCTGGAGTTGATGAAGTACCCGGTTGATGGTGGAGGATGAGATCTTGATGCCATGCCGTTGTTCGAGGAGCAGTTGGATTTTGTCCTGGCCGATCCTGGTCTTGGGTCTCCGGCCATGATTGGTTCTGAGGTTGCCGATCAGCCGTTGGTGATGGTCTGGAGTCTTGTGAGGGCAACGGTGAGGCCGTCGAGGGAGGTCCCGGAGACCTTTCCAACCGTCTGCTTTGTACCGTTTGACCCATTTGGTGACTGTAGGGCGACAGGTTCTGAAGACCCGGGCGGTGTAGGAAACATTCTCTCCATGGTCAAGGAAGAAGCTGATCATCGCCCGGCGGATGTTCTCAGGTTTCTTGGAGTCAGTGATCCGCTCATAGTACGATTCATTGGGAGTCATGGAATCACCTCCGCACGTCGGCAAGGTTATGGTTGGTGAGGAATTGTACCACGTCTTCAACCCAAAAGATCTCCTCAGGGTGTAAACCATGTTCCCGACGAGTTCTAGTGACACTTGACAAAGGAGGGAGCCTGGCGCTAGGATAGCAGACAGATATCTTGGGCCACCGAAAGCACATGGAGAGGTCTACGGGCCGACCATTGTGCTTTTGTCTTTGTTTGGGTTGTCTCACAGGATAGAGGTCGAGAACCTGACCAAGTACTACGGTATCCTGGCCGCGATTGAGGATGTGAGCTGCACTGTGCAGGAGGGGGAGATTCTGGGCTTCTTGGCTCAACAGTACGAGATCACATCCTGTGGCACGATCGTCTTCGAGATCGAAGACAGAAGAGAGGATGTCTTTGGGTGGATGAGCAGAGCCTGACGGGGGCGATTCTCAAGGTGTCACGGGAGACCCAGAAAGTGGTGTACTTCCTGACCGGCCATGGCCAGCGCGACCCCGGCGGCTTCGAGCAGTCAGGATACAGTCAGGTCAGAGATGCCCTCGAAAGGGACAACTGTGTTGTCAGTACCCTCAACCTGGGGCGATCAGCAGTACCGTACCTTCCCACGCGTCTGTGCTGATAGTGGCTGCGCCCCAGGTATCATTCCTCGAGGAGGAGAGCGAGGCCTCTAGCCCGCGCCAAAGCGGTCAGCTTGCCAGCATGTCGTTCCACGCCGCTCGGAGCTCCTTGATGGCCAGGTTGGTCAGCCTTCGGTAGTAGCGCTGATGACTAGGCACTGCGACAGCGAGGATGAAATCCTCACCGTCCACCTTGAAGTAGCGGCAGACCAGCCGTATGTTGTCGCTCGCTCGAGCGGAGACCTCATCAAGCTGGGCCAATCCGACATGATCTTGCGTCTCGCGGGCCGCACTTCTGAGAAGGGCGACCATCGCGGCGGTGATGTCGGGATCGTAATCGGAAGGCACCGTGGCAATTGGCAGGCCGTCGCTGGTAGCCAGCACGGAGAACTCGAAACCACCTTCTCTGTTAATCCTCTCTAGAGTTCGCTCAAAAGACACGTCTGACATGGGGCTAGGTCCTGGACACCACCAAGTTGATGGCAGCTTTCAGCGTCTCTACCACTCCGACCCCCTCTGTGGCCACCGACTGGAACTGGGGGGCTCCGTCGCGAGCTAGCTGCATGCGCAATAGTGCAACCGGAGCTATGCTGGGCAGGTCTCGTTTGTTGTACTGGAGAATGAGGGGGAATTCGCCGGGATTCACTCCCAAGGCTCGCAAGTTCGACTTCAGGTTCCGCATCGTCTCTATGTTGGCCTTCAGCCGATTCAGTTGCGAATCGGCCACATATACCACAGCATCGGCGCCTTGCAGAACCAGCCTCCGGCTGGCTACATAGCACGGTTGACCGGGCACCGTATAGAGATTGAATTTGGGCTTGAGTCCCTTGATCCGCCCCAGTTCGAGTTGCATGAAATCGAAATACAGGGTGCGATCTCCCCTCGTCTTGAGTGAGATGAGTTCTCCTCTCAGTGCAGGCTTAGTCCTGGCATGGATGTGTTCTAGGTTGGTCGTCTTCCCGCTCAGGGCTGGGCCATAGTAGACGATCTTGAGGTTGATCTCGCGCATTTTCCAGTTGATGAACATCATGCCCCCTGAAGGAAATGCGGCGACCCCTCTCTACTCAAGGAAAGCCTCATCCAACCCTGCTGCCAGGGCTCCGCCAAACTCGCGATCCACAACGGCGCTGGCTCTCTCCAACCATGGCTCCAGTTCAGGTGCCAATTCGAGGAGTTCATTGACAGCGAGCCTGGCGAAGATGCGTACCAAGCCAATCTGCGTCATCCCATCAAAAATGATGACCAACAGGAAAGTCCGTCCCACGGTAGAGATGTAGATGTGGCGTCTGTGTCCCTCGTGGAAGAGGTAGGAAAACGGTGTGGTCTCTCCCATCTGTCTGGCTATCTCAGCCGTGGCCGCCATGTTGCTGGCGGTCACAGCAGCCAAGGCGGAGGTATCCAAGTCTTCGTCTTTTCCCCGTTCGCTGATCAACTGCCCAGTGATGTCTGCCAGCAGGACACACACAGCACGACTTCGCTGCAGCAACCGCTCGAGGCAGTCCTCTATCTTGATGAGCGGTTCACTAGGAGGAATCAGAGTCTCCATTTTCCCTTCTCCTCACCAACAGCTAGCTATTCCTCGGGAAGATCGTACCAGCGCCTGGCCTCCCCGATCCTGGCCCGTGCTTGCCAACGTAGCGACTTGGGTGCAGCCTCGATCATCTCCCTCAACTGGCGGGCGCGCGTGACGTAGGCCCTTTGCTGCTCGCCAGCCAGGAAATCGTCCACCAGGTCGATGCTTCTTTCGATGTTCATAGTGACTGTCTTGTACCAGCCCCAGTCATCGCCGCACAACCGAGCGATGAAGACAGCGTCCACCGAGTCGGCATCGGCTTCCGCACCCAGTTCGTGATCGTATAGGATGACGTAGATGTCTCTCAAGTCCTTCTCACCCATCTGCACGATTTGCAGTTTCGACAGGAGCAAATCTGCCAAGGGGATCGTCGACTGGTGCAATTCCAAGCGGTTGGCGAAGGGCAGCTGGTGGCACATGTGAAAGGAGTCCACGAATACGTCTATCATGACCCCTTCCTCAGGGTCGGAGTACTTCAGGCGCCTGTGTCCGTGGAGGGCGTTGAAGCGCTGATGTGGTTCGTAGCCGAGGATCTCCATCACACCATCAATATCCCGTCGTTGTCTGCCATAGGCGGCGAAATCAAGGTCAAGTCTATCGGGTGGCAAGGTCATGCTGGCCGCGCTGGGGCAGACCTCCTTGACAGCCAAGCCTCCCAGCATGCGCAATAGAACGGCTCGCCCTTGGGCAGCGCTGATGGCTTCCCGCGCCCGAGTTAGAAGCAGGTCTGTGGCACCCGGCGGGAGCTCTTCCTCGATCGCGGTTGCCTCTCCAACTTCTTGAGCCGGCGAGGGAGGAGCGCTGGGGCGAGGGGGCTCCTTTTCTTTCAGCACCTCAGTGAGCTTCTTGGCAGCCACGTTGGCGGTGAGGTTTAGAAGGGGGACATTGATGGTGCGCACGCAGAGGATGTAAAGGCAAGCAACTCGCAAGTTCTTGACCACCATCCTTCCTTCTCGGAATACCAGATCCAACTCATGAACTCTGCGCCGCCTGGTCGTTTCCAATCCTTCGATGGTCTGCAAGATGGTGCGGGCAGGTGGCAAGAATGAGGCGTCATCGAAGACGGAGGGTAGGGCACGGGCCACGAGCGTGCCCTCAGCGTTGCAGACGAAGGAGCCGGTCACGCCGACAACAGCATTGATGTCCTCCAATATACTCTTCATGATCTCCTCCAACTCGCTAGCCCAAGACCTTGTCCGCTTCGGCGCTGACCAGGGCTGGTGAAGCTCTGTCGCTCAACAACAGACCCACGAAGAAGGTTGGTCGTTCGAGGATGAGCATCCTGTCTTTGCCCATAGTCACCAGGCCCCAGTCAAAGGGTGCAAGACTCATGGCAGCCCCAAGCTCGTCGGCCGCATTGCCCACGAACACTGCCACGGCACCCTCCTTTTCCGGGTTGCCCTCTATCTCACTTGCGAGAACGATACCATCTCGCGAGATGAGGACTGACCCCTCCACCTCAGCTATCTTCTTGAGTTCGCTGGCCAGACTTGCCATCTCGTCCGTCCCACTGGATGGTTGCGTGGCAACTTCCTCTACGGACTCCTCCACCAGAGCCGTAGCTTCGTCCACGCGGCGAATCCCCTCCAGCAACAACTCGTTCCAGTTTGTGGTGATGGTTCTGTCCGCAGGGATCTCATCGGCCTCCACGATGAAGGAACCGTCCGGCCACCTGAGGAGTTCATATACGGCTTCATCTCCCAGCAAGTCTCCAACCGCAGCGTGCACGATAGATCCGTCGGAGAAACAGATGAACCCTCCCTGTCCTTGATAACTCACAGATACTGTCGCTGTGTTCCTCTCGGCGCAGTTCAGTTGGATTATGCTGGGCAGACTTAACTCCTTCAGCGTTCCCTCAATAGGCATGTTGGTCTTCCTCCCTTTGGCTTCCTAATGCCTCTTCCTGGGCCACCGTATCAAGTCTGTTACTTGGTCCTCGTCCTGAGTCAAGCTCCTCCTCGAAGGAGGTTTCTTCTCCTCAAATACGACATCCAACTCCTCACTGAGAGATTTGGCGAAATCAGTGGCAAGGGTCTCCTTGGGCCTAGTGGCTTCCGTTTCTGCAACGATGCGCAGCACATCTTGAATGCTCCTTTTGATGTACAGCCAGACCATGCCGATCTTGGGTGCATATATGTCTCTGTCGAAAACGAGAACCAGGAAGAGAGCGCTGCCGATATTAGAGGAGTAGATATCATATCTCTGGCCTTCGTGGAAAGTGAGGTTGAAGGTCCGTCGCGTCTCCTGTAGCTGACGCGACATCTCTGAGGTGGTGGCGAAGCTGGCAGCGAGCAGGGAGACAATAGTGGTGATGTTCAGTTGACGCACATTACCAGCCTGCGCGATGATCTGCCCCATCAGATCCACCAACACGACAGCCGCCGCATCTGCGTCTACCTGGAGCTCCATCAGCCTTCTGCCGATGGCTTCCAGATACTCACCAGAAAGAGAGGAGACCCTTTTCTGAGTCATCTACTTTTCTCGGCAGTCGACGGGAATGCGAAAAAGACCAGCTCCTTTCTCTTCAGTCCGGCGCAAGCTGGCCTGTCAATTGACTGCCCCCCCTGGTAGGACATTGGACGGGATTGCGCAGAGATCGAGGGCTTGCGAGACAGAGTATATCACATTTTTGCGGATGTGTCAATGACCGAATAGTACTAGTCGACAATGTAGAGTTTATGCGGTTCATAGCTCCAACGGCTTGTGTGAACCGGCGCCTTTGTGGTTGGCAGGTAAGCGTACGGTGAAGGTCGAGCCTTTGCCCACGTCGCTTCTGACATCTATTCTCCCGCCATGTCTCTCGATAATGCCGTGGCTCACGGATAGGCCCAATCCGGTACCTTTGGGCTTGGTCGTGAAGAAGGGATCGAAGATGTTGGCCAGCTCAGCGACGGGGATGCCCTCGCCCGCGTCGGTGAAGCTGATACTGACTTCCTGGCGTCTCTCATCCCGGGTCGTCTCTATGTACAAGTCACCTCCTGAGGGCATGGCTTCAACAGCATTGATGATGATGTTCAAGAACACCTGCTTCAGTAGATTGCTGACGCCATCAACCAGGGGCAATGGCGAGGTTGCATCTCGATGTACCATTACTCTCGCGTGCTGAAGTCGCTTTGCGGCCAGGGATAGCACATCGTCTAGAAGGGCTTCGATGTCTACGGGTGCCACTGTCTCCTTGGATGGGCGATAGAAATCGAGCATACGTTGCACCAGATCGGTGAGACGCTCCACCTCTTCCTGTGCCATGGAGAGATACTCAAGGCGTTTGTCTTGGCCGAGCGACGATTTGTGTATCACGAGATGAAGGCAGTTGTGAATAGCTTGTAGAGGATTGTTGATCTCGTGAGCCAGAGAGGCCGCTATCTTGCCTGTCGCCGCTAGCTTCTCGGCCCTGATGAGTTGGTCCTGCGATTTCTCCAACTCCCGTGTGAACTCCGAGAGTTCGGTATAGAGGCGAGCATTCTCCACGGCGATGGCGACCGTGGTTGCCATAGAACCAAGCAACTCGAGGTCATCGTCGGTGAACTTGCCGTCCATGCTGTTCATCAGCTCGATGGCTCCGATGACGTGATCTCTGATGACCAAGGGCACAGAGAGGACGGAACGACATTCGATACCCAGATGTTCACTGAGTAAGCTGTCAAAGCGTGGCTCGCCAGTCACGTCTGGCACCAGAAGTGCTTGTCCTTCCTTAACAACCCAGCCGGAGATCCCCTGTCCCACCTCTAGCTTCAGGGGACCGAGATTCCGCGGGCCGTGCAGACTCACGCGAAGCACGAGTTCGTTTGTCGTTTCGTCCAGAAGAAAAAGACAAGCAGCTTCCGCCTTGATGATCTTGTTGATGCCCCGCATCGCCAAGCGCAATACCTCTTCCAGGTCGAGAGTGGAAACGACCAGTCGGCTCAGTTCATTCAGAGCAGCGAGCTGTCTGGTCTTGTTTCTGGTTGCCTCGTGGACGCGTGAGTTCTCGATGGCGATGGCCACCTGGCTGGCCAAAACGGTCAGGAGTTGCAGATCCAAGAAGTCGAAAGGGGATTCCCTGGTAGTCTTGCTGGCGTTCAGCACTCCGATGACATGCCCCTGAGTCTTGAGGGGTACACAGAGCGCGGAAGACACGTCGTCTCGCTGCATGGCTTCGCGGATAGTGGGATCCACTGGAGCGTCTTCGGCTAGCAATAGGGGCTGCCCATGCTCGATCACCCAGCCAGCCACACCTTCCCCGGGCTTCACCTTGGCAGACGCAGCCACCTCGGCGGGCAGCCCCACAGCGGCCTCCACGCGCAATTCCTGGCTTTCCATGTCCAGCAACATCAACGAGACGATGTCGGCGTCCGTCTCGCGCTCCACGACCTCCAGGATGAGTTGGTAGAGACGTTCAATCTCGACCTCAGACAGTAGGGTCTCACTGACCTCGAGGAGAGGCAGTAGCGCCCCGAGTAGTTCTGCATCTCGCGCTTGCGGCTCGAGCCCTTGGGTGTTCTCGGCAGACATGATCATCCCCTCTTGCTATAATATCAGGTTTTGTGTCCCTTGACAACAGTACCTTTTTCCCATGCCGGCCCACACGGGTACTGCGGGAACTGCAGTCGCCAGGGCCAAGGCCAGGCAAGGGAACCTTTTTCCCCTTCGAGGCGTCTTCTTGTCGAAGGAAGCAAGTGAGAGTCGGCATGATTCCAAACGAACTGAGAGGAGGCTACGGATGAAAAGGAAGATGCTTCTGATGGGTCTGGTGATCGCAGGGTTGCTCTGCTCCAGCTTTGGAGTGGCCTACGCTGATGGAGTGGTGATCGTGGAGACCCCACCGGGAGTCCCGCCGCCCGAGACGCCTAACCTGGTCATCAAGTATCACCGCGTCAGCGTGGACATTAGCGATCAGGTTGCCACTACCGAGGTGGACCAAGTCTTCCTGAACGACACGAGGTACGATCTAGAGGGCATCTATATCTTCCCCCTGCCGGAGGAAGCGGCCATCTCGGACTTCGCCATGTATGTGGATGGCGAGAGGTGGGATGGGGAGATATTGCCGCGCGATGAAGCACGCAGGATCTACGAGGACATCGTGCGTCGTCGTCTCGACCCGGCCTTGCTGGAGTATGTGGGGCGCGACACCTTCAAAGCCAGCATATTCCCCATCGAACCGGGTGAGGAACGAAGAGTGGAGTTAGCCTACGGCCAGATCTTGGAGAACGATGGCGGGTTGGTGGGATACGTCTATCCTCTGGACACGGAGCGCTTCTCCGCCCGTCCCCTGGAAGAGGTGGTGATCACTGTGAGAGTGAGCTCCACGCAGCCCATACGGGCTATCTATTCTCCCAGCCATGACGTCGCCATTGACCGCATTGATGAGCACACGGCGAACGTGAGTTTCGAGGCCTCAGACGTGCTTCCAGACCGGGATTTTGAGCTCTACTACACCGTCTCCGATGAAGATTTCGGCGTGAATGTGCTTAGCTACCGGGAGCGCGGAGAGGATGGCTTCTTCCTGTTGCTGGTGGCGCCGAAGGTAGAGGTGGACGAAAGGGATGTGGTGGCCAAGGATGTGATCTTCGTGCTGGACACTTCCGGAAGCATGGAGGGGGAGAAGATAGATCAGGCCAAAGATGCTCTGGAGTTCATCCTCGACCATCTGAACGCGGAGGACCGTTTCAACATCGTGGCTTTCAGCTCGGGCGTCAGGACTTACGCGCGGGAACCCGAACCCGCTGCGGCAAGCGATGAGGCCCGCCGGTTCATCGATGATCTGCGCGCCGTAGGCGGGACTAACATAGACCTGGCCCTGGCGGAGGCCCTGGCCATGGCCGACGGCGAGCGTCCCCAGATCATCATCTTCCTGACCGATGGGTTGGCCACCGAGGGTGTCACCGACACCGATAGGATCATCGCCAACGTGAGCCGCCAAGCCTCAGAGAACGTGAGAATCTACACCTTTGGCCTCGGTGACGATGTGAATACGTTCCTGTTGGACACCATCGCCCAGGACAACCGCGGCGCCAGCTCCTATGTGCGCCCCCATCAGAGCATCGAGGAGGAGGTGTCCACCTTCTACGCCAAGGTGAGTATGCCGTTGTTGGCCGACATAGAGCTGGACTTCGGCGATCTGCGGGTTGAGGATACCTACCCGTATCCCTTGCCTGACCTCTTCGCAGGAAGCCAGTTGGTGATGGTCGGGCGGTACAGGGAAGGGGGCCGGACCGACATCATTCTGCGTGGCGTCGTGAATGGAGAGGAGCAGGAGTTCGTGTATGAGAATCTGCGTTTCTCCGACCGGGGTGGTGAGGACTTCATTCCCCGGCTGTGGGCCACGCGGAAGATAGGCTATCTGCTCAATGAGATTCGGCTACACGGCGAGGGGCGGGAGGTGATCGACGAGATCGTGGAGCTGAGCGTGCGCTATGGGATCATGACCCCCTATACCTCCTTCTTGGTTGAGGACGAGCACGACATCTTCACTCCTGAGGGGCGCGAGGAAGCTGCCAGCGAGATGTGGCACCAGGCCACGGCCGTTCCGGCGCCAATGGTGGGTGCCGCGGCGGTGCAGGATGCCGAGAATCGGGAGGCGCTACGTTCAACGGAGAAGGCGCAGGACAACACTGAAGAGATCAAGTACGCCAGAGAGAAGGTATTCGTACTGCGCAACGGTATCTGGACCGACACGACCTTTGATAGCTCCATGGAGACAGCAAAGGTAGGCTTCGGCAGCGACGACTACTTCGCCTTGATGGCGGGCCATCCCGAGTGGGGGTACTACTTCTCCGTAGGCCAGGAGGTAATCGTGGTGTTGGACGGCGTGGCCTACCAGGTATCGGAGGGCGACTTTCAGCCGATAGACATCCCCGTGGAGCCGCCTTCCCCGGATACATCTTTCAGCCCTTGGGACTTCCTGACGCAGTTGGTGGAATGGGTTATGAACCTGCTGCCTGGATAGCCGGCACATCGAATAGAGCGAGAAAGCGGAGAGGCTGGTCAAACCAGCCTCTTCGTGCTTGTACGACAGTTACCAACCGCACGTACTGGCGACAAGACCACCGTCGCAAGAAACGAAGTATGGCGCCCGTTCATAGGTTGACATAACGTCTCCAGATCCTCAGAGGATCTCGTGCGGAGATCAGCGACGACCGACAGGTGACACACTTGAAGGGGTGCGTGGTTCAAAGCCGATTGGAGAGCGCTTACGGCGAGCAGCGGCAGAGAGCGAGATGGGTCTCGGTGTCACGCATGACCTGACATTATGGTGGCCCCATGTAGGAGACACACTATGGTCCAACTGGAACAACATGCGTGGAGAAGCCGTAGCGGGGAGCCCGGCGAGGGAGCGGGGTTCTTATGATCACGAGTAATCGAACTGTCTGGGTGTGCGCCATAGCCTTTGGATCATCAGGTACAGTGGGAATAGAGTCACACGGCACCGGACACCGCTGTTGGTACGACACAGCAACAGACCTAGAGGCGACACGATGAAAGGCCGGAGCGATTCTGCCCCGGCCTTTCCGATCGATTACGAACGCCCTTACGCTTTGGTGAAGGCGTAGCTGAGCTGGCCGTCCGGCAAGGTGATGGCCTCCGTCTTCATGGCTATCCCGATCGCCAGGTCTTCGTCTGGGACATCCTTGGCGATACGGCCGAAGACCTTGTAGTCCCCGTAGTCCAGCAGGGCGATGGAATAGGGTAGATCCTCTTCGAACCCCACTGGAGCATAGGTGAGCTTGCTCCAACTCACCAGCTTTCCCGCGCCGCTGATCTCGAACCATTCCACATCGCTCGACAGGCACTCTGCGCAGTCGGCCACAGGAGGGAAATGGACCGTTCCACACTTCTTGCATCTCGTGCCCATCACCTTCCCCTGCTCCAGATAGGTTATGAAATCGTTGACCTTGGAGATGGAGGTGAAGCTAACGGTTCCGAACTTCTTGAACCGATCGTCAACTTCCTTCTTCTTTCTCTTCTTCGCCATGCTATGACCTCCCGAGGATGGTGACGTTGCCGTAGAGCCCAACGCCGCCGATGTTGTGTACCAAGCCGATCTCAGGGTCCTCGACCTGCATGGGCCCTCCCTCGCCCCTGAGTTGATGCACGATCGTCCTGATCTGGGAGCCACCTGTGGCTCCAATGGGGTGGCCTTTGGAGAGAAGTCCTCCGTCCACATTGACAGGGATCTTGCCTTCCTTGTAGGTTTCCTTGGCCCTGATCAGTTCCCTGCCCTCTCCTGGCTTGGCAAAGCTCAGATTCTCGTAGGCCATCATCTCGGCGATGGTGAAGCAATCATGCACCTCGGCCACGTCTATGTCCTCTGGCCCGATCCCGGCCATCTCGTAGGCTTGCTTGCCCGCCTCGATGGCCACGCTCAGTCCGGTGAAAAGGTCCCGTCCAGCCATATTGACCGCCTCAGAGGCGGCTCCCAGTCCCAGAACCCAGACTGGCTTTTCGCATAGGGCTTTGGCCTTCTCCTCGTTGGCCACGATGATGCAGGAGGAGCCATCGGCGTTGGCGCAGCAGTCGAAGACCTTCAAAGGTGTGGATACCGGAGGCCGGTCGGGGTCGAAAATCTGCTCCATGGTCACGGGCTTCCTATAAACGGCCTTTTCGTTCAGTTGCCCATAAGTCGCCGCCTTGATCCTGATCAAGGCCAGGTCCTCTTCGGTGGTTCCGTATTCCGCCATGTATGCCCGCGCGTACATGGCGTAGTAGGCGGGCATCATGGTGCCGAACGGAGACTCCCACTGGATGTCTGCGCCCCTGCCCATCCGCTCCTGGGATTCGGCGGAAGAGATCTCCGACATCTTCTGGAAGCCCAGCACGCACACAATGTCGTGAAGCCCGGACTTGACCAGCGAGTAGGCAGCCTTCAGCCCCATGCTGCTGGAGGAGCAGAGGCTCTCTAGATAGAAAGTGGGCTGCGGGGTCAGACCTAGATACTCGGCGATCACGCCCGCCGGAGACCTCTGCTTGTCGTATTCAGGGGCAGAACAAATGATGGATGCGTCGATATCCTGGTTCGATATCTGCGCATCCTCCATGGCCTCCTTGAACCCTTCGTAGGCCAGTTCCCGGATTGAGCCGGGGTATCCGCGGACAAAGGCACTTTGTCCGACTCCTATGATCCCTACTCTTCCCATACATAACCTCCCTTTTTGTACGCATGATTTGACAGGGCAGACGCCCTGCGTATGCTACCATAGATGTGGTCAAGGTTCAAGAGCCGGCATCTCCCCAGTTCTCGATGGCCCAGGCCAGCTCCTCCTGAGTCGGAGTTGCGTTCCCCAGTTTCCGCACCACAAGCCCGGCAGCGTAGTTGGCCAAGTAAGCTCCCTGGGTGACATCCAGACCGGCAGCCAGAGCTAGGGTGAGGACGGCGATCACGGTATCGCCCGCACCTGTGACATCGAACACCTCACTGCGGTTGGCAGCAGGGATATGTAGGATTCCGTCCTTGGCACTGATCAAAGACATCCCTTCATCGCCTCGCGTGATGACAATAGCTACCGAGTCCAGTTCCGCCAGCAAGCCCTCACCTGCGCGCTCAAGATCAGCGTACGTGCGGAGGTCTTGCCCCAGAAAGGTCTCAGCCTCACGGCGGTTGCATTTCACCAAGTCAAAGCCCTTGAACTTATGCAGATCGCCCTGTGAATCCACGGTGATCAGCTTATCGTGGTTGCGGGAAAGACGCAGCGCTCTGGCTACGGTCTCGTCGTTTACCACACCCGTCTTGTAATCGGAGAGGAGCAGAGCATCCACGCGGGGGGCGAATTCGTCCAAGTGAGTCACCAGTCTGGAGGTAACCACCCCATCCAACGGGCGGCGCTCCACCTTATCTATGCGGGCCAACTGCTGCGGAAAGACGAGCGTGCCCTCGGCCACCACACGAGTCTTGGTAGTTGTAGGTCGTCCGGGGTCTGTGACCAGGCCCGCGGTGAGGATCCCGGCCTCGCCCAGATGGCTCCGCAACTTGCGGGCCGCTTCATCGTCGCCGACGACCCCTATGGCGTGGGCTGTGCTTCCCAGCGAGCTGATATTGTGGGCGGGGTTGGCGGCTCCACCAGGCAGGCAGAAGCTACGGTCGAACTCCAGGACCGGCACCGGTGCTTCTCGGGATAGTCTAGTGGCTCGCCCCACGATGTACTCATCCAGAAAGAGGTCGCCGAGAACAAGTATGCTAAGATCTCGTAGCCCAGGGAGCGCCTTCAACAGCGTGTCTTTGTCCACTCTTCTTCTGGTCATGGTCCGGTATCGGGCGGGTCAGTGGCAATTGTATCACGAGCCAGAGAGAAAGTCAATGATCGGGTCGCCCCAGGATCTGGGAGGCCACGACACATTGGTGGCCCGCGTACTCCTCGCAGGCTCGCTGCGGAGAGGCAGCCGGGAAGAGGCCCATCTTCTCCAAGCGGAGATAGAGGTGGCAGAGAGGCAGCCCCACCACGTTGGCATAGCAGCCGTGTATCCTGTCTGCGGGATGGAACTCGGCGTCTTGGATGGCATAGCCCCCAGCCTTGTCACAGGGCTCGCCCCTGGCGATGTAGTCAGCTATCTCTTGGTCTGAGTAGTCTCTCATCCATACCTGAGTCTCCACGGCCTGAACCGCGGAGGCGCGACCGTACGGATCGACGACGGCGAGGCCAGTTGTGACCTGATGCTCCCGCCCTCGCAGCGTATCCAGCATGGCCCATGCTTCCGTCTCATTTCCGGGTTTGCCCATCACCTGGCCGCTCACCACCACCAGGGTATCGGCAGCCACGATGACTTCTCCCTGCCGTATAGACGCCACCGAGTCAGCTTTCATCTGAGCCAGTTCGATAGCTAACTTCCTGACGCCCTTATCCCTTCGTGCGTCCTCCCGTACTTGTGGAACGACGACCTCGAAAAGGACACCCAGCATCTTGAGAAGCTGCTCCCTGCGTGGCGAGCCCGAAGCCAGGACCAAGACCATCATGTCTTTCCCAATTGCCATGAACGTGCTATACTTGCAGCCGCGAAACGCCCTGTGAAAACGAGAGAGGTCTCGATTTCACTCCGCTGTCGAAGCGCACGGGGGCAAGCGCGTGACAGGCTCGCTCTTGCGTCTTGTCCTGGCATCGTCAGCGTAAGAAGAAAGGCAATCCATGCCCACCATTGACATACATCTTCATATTCTTGATCCCGCGGACCTGCGCCCGTGGGCCCGCGAGTACGTTCAGGCCTCCAGTGGCGAGGAGATCGAGGATCGCTGGCAGATGATGCGCTCGCCCGAGTTGCTGGTACAAATGCTGCACGATAACGGCGTCGACTACGGCGTGGTTCTCAGCGAGATCAGTCCCATTACCACTGGCGTCGTCAGCAACGAGACGGTGGCCGAGTTCTGTGCGGGGCAAGGGGCCCTGATCCCCTTCGCCAACATCAACCCCTCCATGGTGGCCAACCCCGCCCGTGAGCTGGAACGGTGCGTCGTTGAGATGGGATTCAAGGGACTCAAGCTATACCCGACCTATCAGGGCTTCTTCGCGAATGATAGCATAGTTTACCCCCTTTACGCCAAGGCGCAGGAGTTGAGGATTCCCGTAATGATTCACACCGGCTCCTCCGTTTTCAGAGGTGCGCGCTTGAAATATGGGGATCCCCTCTGGATGGACGACGTGGCTGTGGATTTCCCTGACCTATCCTTGATTCAGGTTCACGGTGGTCGAGGGTTCTGGTATCGTCGGGCGTTCCTACTGGCACGCCTGCATCGCAATGTGTACCTGGAGATCGCCGGGTTGCCGCCTCAGAAGCTGCTGGAGTACTTCCCTGAGTTGGAGAAGATCGCCGACAAGATCATCTTCGGCTCCGATTGGCCTGGGCTGCGCAGCATCAGAGCCAACATCGATGCCATCCGATCGCTGCCCCTCAGCGAGCGTACGAAATCCAAGATCCTGGGCGAGAATGCGGCATGTCTGTTGAGGGACGTTCTGCCAGGCACGTGATACTGGTGTTGGGCAGGGAAACGTCCGAATGGTAGAGCCAGGCGCGGGCCGGCCGCGGGATATGTGGAAGATGGATCATGCTGGAATGGAAGCCTAAGCGTCTCCTGGGCAGTGGCCTCGGCATTGGTGCCATGGTGGCTGTCTGTCTCCTGGACGGAGTGCTGCTCTACTCCTTGAGAAGCCAGACTCCTTCGTTCGTCTCCTTCATCTTGGGGATGGTGGTAGCCCTCTCCGTACCTCTGCTGATCCTCCTTGGCTATCTTCTCTACGGGCTGTTCAGCCTGAAGTATCTGATAGGGAGGGACACGCTAGTCATTTCCTGGGCCAGACGGCAGGAGATCGTCCCGCTCACCGCTATTGAAGCCGTCGTCCCGCTGAAGAAGCTGGATGAAACGATCAAGGTCAGGGGATTCTGCTGGCCGGGGCATTGTATCGCTCAGGGACGTGGCGAGAGTATCGGCGAAGTCCTTTGCTACTCAACTGTCGGCCCGGCGGAAGGGTTGGTCATCACCACCCCCAGCGTGTCGTTCGTCATCTCTCCCGCCAACCCCACGGGCTTCCTGGCGGCATTACAGGCCAGACGAAAACTGGGCCCTGCGCAGGAGTTGAAGCAAACGAGGTCAGATCAGGGGCTGGCGGGACTCGCCATCTGGCGCGACTGGAAGGTTCTTGGTTTGGCAGCTCTGTCAGGGGCAGCTAACGCGTCGCTCTTCGGCTACATTGCCTTCCGCTACCCTCATCTGCCTGACCTGGTTCCGCTCTTGTCCGAGGGTGGACAGGTGAGATTGATCGGAACCAAGGAAGAGCTTTTCGAGTTGCCGGTCATTGGCCTCATCGTCTTTGTGGCGAACACCATCCTTGGGTTTGCCCTTCATCGCTGGGAACGTCCCCTCACGTATTTCCTGACCACCGTAGCGCTGGTAGTGCAGATCCTCGTCTGGTCGGCTCTGCTCAGCGCCATCCGCTGAGATCTGCCCCGGAGAGGCTCGCTGGCGACCCTAGGTCTGGGAAGTGACAAGAGTATTGCTGCTGAGACGCTGAACCAACTCTTCCCTGAGCTTGCGGAGCATGCGCTGATAAGGGGCCGAAGCTAAGTGTGGGGCGGTCATGATCACTGCATCCTCGCGGTTGTCGGAGTAGTACCGGGCCCGAAGCCCCACCGCTCTGAAGCCGTACTTGTGGTACATCTCCTGCGCTGTCAGGTTGGAAACCCGCACCTCCAGGGAGACGATGCTGGCTCTCAGCTCTACGGCTTGCTCAATGGCGGTCATCAACAGCAACTGACCGATGCCTTGGCGTCGGTACCTCGGATCGACTGCTATCGTGCTAATGTGGGCCTCATCGGCAGCCATCCAGAAGCCACAATAGCCTACCACTGAACGCTCCGGAGCGGTCGCACCTTGAGCCCAACGCTGAACCCTTTGCAGGAGGCTGTCCTGTCCCTGGTCTTCCTGCGATTGAGGCTCCTCAGCGAATTGGCGTCGGGCGACGAAATAATGGGCCAGTCGATTTTGACTCACCTCGTACCGATAGGCGCGGGGCGGCCAGGGGCTGGGAAAGGCGACGCGCTCTATGTCGACGACCTCTGGGATGTCCTCCATTCGCATCGGCTCCACGATGTAGGGTAGATCAGGCTGGTTCATGACTTCAGTGACCAAGGCCTGGATGGTGCAGGTATAGAGGCTCCAGGCTTGTCAAGTCGTCGCTCTCTCCTCGTCGCAATCGCTGCCAGCCCAGCTCGGCCAGATAGCCTGCACGGCGAAGGGAGAAGGCCGGAGTCGCGATCACGATCTCACTCTCGACGAGTGTGTGGAGCGCCTCACTCAATGAGCGGTCTATCTCGCCGCAAAAGAGGGTAGGACCTTTCACCTGGGACGCCACCTCTTCAGGAGTGGTGAGATGGTAGTCCGTGATCTGCTGCCACCCCCGTACCCGTTTCTTGTAGAAGGCCACGCAGATCCGTTCCCTGCCGGCCTGGATTATGGCGCAGATGGGAAGTTCCTGTCCGAAGTGGGCATAGGCCACAATGTCCAGCGTGGGAATGCCGACCACGGGCGTGCCCAAGGAGAAGCTCAACCCCTTGGCCACGCTGAGACCTATACGCAGCCCTGTGTAGGAGCCAGGCCCGAGGGCCACAGCCAATCCACTGAGATCCTCCACTGCCGTGCCTTGCTTCTCCAGCATCAGCACGATGGCAGGCATCAGTTCCACCGTGTGGTTCATGGACGTGTACCAGGTGGACTCGGCTCTCGGACCCCGGTCTGCGTCGTAGAGTGCCACGCTGGCTAGCTTGGTAGCTGTGTCTATGGCCAGGACGGTGGAACTCATGGTCAGGACTCCACCATTCTTCTCAATCGGTCCAGTAGCTTACGGTAGGACTGACCTCTGGCCTGAAGTAGGATGTGTCGCTCGTTTTCCCCTCGATGTTTCAGGGAGATGTAGAGGTGTTCCGGGGGTAAGACTCTTTGAGCCTTTTCCGCCCATTCGATGAGGCAGATGCCATCGCTGAACAGGTAGGCGTCAATGCCCGCTTGCGCCATCTCGCGTGTGCTCTCCAGGCGATAGAGATCCACATGGTACAGCGTGGCCGTGGCACCTTGGTATTCGTTCACCAGCGTAAAGGTGGGGCTGGTGATCGCCTCGGTGACCCTTTGTCCGTGGCCTATGCCCTGGATGAGAGAGGTCTTGCCTGTGCCCAGCTCTCCCTCCAGGCAAATGATCTCGTTTCCTTTGAGGAGTTGGCCGAGCAGCGTGCCTAGCTTCCGCGTCTCAGACAAACTTTGGGTGATCACGCTCAAGCTTTGATCGTCCACCTTATCATCTTCCCATGTGCCTGTCGGTGACAGGGAATTATATCGTACGCGCAGACAGGTCGCAATCCCAGGGGCTTGCGAAAAAACGTTTCTCAAGGCTGCCGCAGTCGCTTGTGCTGAGCTTTCGAAGGATAATCCAACGGACCGCGAGAGTGCAAGTTCCACCGCACGACAGGCTACTGAAGTCCGGGAGGGACTTGCTGATGCTAGCGGGGAAGTCCATTCCCGCGCGACTCGACGCAGTGCCGGGTCATGGATCCCCATCTCTATCAGATAGAGGACCAACCCTTCCCTTGTGCAAGTCCCTGCTTTGCTTCTTCCATCGGGAAAAGCACAGAAGTACTCTTCGTTCTGTCAAGAACGCGCCGAATCATGTTCCCCACTTGCTCATCATAGTTCAGGGGAATAAGCTGAACTTGTGGGTGCTCCCCAGGATACACACGGAAGATCTCATCTGCAAACGCCTGTCCGATGGTCTCCACTCCCTTGAAGTCCAGGACTACTTCTTTGAACCTCTCAAACCGAGCCAATAGCCGTTTGGCTTGAGAGCGAGAAACTAGATTCTCGTCACCGTACCTGGCTAGCTTCACGGGTACAATAGTACGTGTGAAGCCGAAATCGTCTCCTTCCGCTGCGTAACGGTCGAAAACATCTTGAAGTCTACAGTCTGAACGAGGATCTATCTCAAGGGTTATGTAGGTTCCTGGCTCTTTGTCATCGGCTTCAAGTAGCCAATCACTACCCAGATTGTCGTGTGCAAAGAGCAAGCCGCCTGACAGGATTACAAAGCGGTCAAACGCGCGTGATGTAAAAAAGATGCCCTCACCTGTGTGGTGTTCTGGATCTGTAGTGAGTTTGCCTTTCGACAGTTCGAGGATTGCGTGGTGTTGATCCTCAAGGCCCAGTTCGGTTTGGATCTTGCGAAAAATGCCAATCCCACTATCAAGTATCGCGATCCTTATGCTTGCTGCTGTATACATCAGTTTCACGAGACCCATATCCGCCTCTGAGTGGTCAACTACGTTGTTCAGCATTTCCGTGAAACCGTACTGGCAGATGGCGATGACGTTCGCAGGCACTCCCTTCAGCAGGGGGCGAATGTGTTGCCTCCATACCCTATCTTCCGCCAGATCTGGCGTGATTTCCAGCGGAAGCTCAATCTCTGCTACTGGTTTCAAGGCATAGTGTCGGTCCCTGGTCTTCCCCTGTGCAATCAGTAAGCCGTCACCGATCAGGTTCCGAATGTGCCGAAGCAC
>JAUWLF010000035.1 GCA_030613785.1 Chloroflexota bacterium
GAGGGATGGTGTTGGCCAAGCCGGGCAGCATCAAGCCGCACACGACCTTCCAAGGCAGTGTGTACATCTTGCGAAAGGACGAGGGAGGAAGGCACACGCCTTTCTTCACGGGATATCGGCCGCAGTTTTTCATCAGGACGATGGATGTGACGGGGTCGGTGACGCTGCCGGAGGATGTGGAGATGGTGATGCCTGGGGACAACGCAAAGATCCAGGTGGACTTGATAGTGCCTGTGGCCCTGGATGAGGGGTCGCGGTTCGCCATCCGCGAAGGTGGGCGAACGGTGGGCGCCGGAGTGATCACCAAGATCCTGGAGTGATTGACGTGGGTAGCCAGTTCTCAACGAGGACGGCGCCAAAGATGCACGATCTCCAATCCGGAGGGTAAGGTAGAAAGCACAGATGGCTAGGGAGAAGATCAGAATCCGCTTGAAGGCCTACGATCACAAGGTTCTCGATCAATCAGCGCAGCGCATAGTGGAAGCGGCGGAAAGTACCGGAGCCATCATTGTCGGACCGGTACCCCTGCCGACAAAGATCGAGAAGTTCACCGTTATTCGTTCGCCGTTCATTGATAAGGATTCGCGAGAGCAGTTCGAAATCCGCACGCACAAACGTCTTATAGACGTCATTGAGCCCGGATCCAAGACGGTTGACACGTTGATGCGTCTCAACCTGCCTGCGGGAGTGGACATAGAAATCAAACTCTAGTCGTAGCCCCAAGTAGCCCAGCACGTCTGTGAAGGCTGCTGCAGGCCCCCTTGAGGGGTCTGGCGGAAGTGGCGCCCCAGGGGGGGAAGGGGGGGGGAGAGTAGTGATCAAAGGGATCCTAGGGAACAAAGTAGGGATGACCCAGATCTTCGATGACGGCGGGGACGCGATCCCTGTCACCATCATTGAGGCGGGTCCATGCTACGTGACTCAGATCAAGACCAGTGAGAAGGACGGTTACGAGGCCATCCAGTTGGGTTTTGGGGAAACCAAACGCCTCAACAAACCTCAACGGGGACATCTACCCAAGGATGTGCCTGACGTGCGACACCTGCGAGAGATCAAGGTTGACGACGTCTCGACGTACGAAGTCGGGCAGAAGATCGATGCCGGTGTTTTCTCCGTCGGCGACTTGGTGGATGTGACCGGCATTTCGAAGGGGAAAGGTTTCGCCGGAGCGATGAAACGCCATGGTTTCAGCGGCGGGCCGGCCACTCACGGGCAGTCTGATCGGGCAAGGGCCACTGGCTCCATCGGAGCCGGATCTACACCTGGGCGCGTCTTCAAGGGCAAGCGAATGCCCGGACGTATGGGTGGCCAGCGCACGACTGCTCAGACGCTGAAAGTCGTCCTCGTCGACCCGGAACGGAATCTGTTGGCCGGCAGAGGGGCCGTGCCTGGCGCTAATGGCGGTCTGGTGACTATCAAGAGTGCGATCAAGGGTAAGAAAAGATGAAAGTTCCTCTTCGAGATATGACCGGCAAGGTTATTGACGAAACAGAACTTCGGGATGACATCTTCGGCGTAGCGCCGAACGAGGCCGTCATGCACCAGGCTTTGGTACGCCAATTGGCCAACGCACGTCTAGCCGCGGCCCGGACCAAGACCAGGGGAGAGGTTAGAGGTGGAGGTAGGAAACCCTGGCGCCAGAAAGGCACCGGACGTGCACGCCACGGCAGCATTCGTGAGCCTCAGTGGCGCGGTGGTGGCATCGTCTTTGGCCCTCGTCCCGGCAGGAACTACCGCAAAGCGATGCCGCGCAAGATGCGGCGTCTTGCCTTGCGATCGGCTCTTTCGGTCAAGGCTCGCGAGAACCAGCTCATTCTGTTGGACAAGCTCGAAATGCCTACCGCGAAGACGAGAGAGATGCTCCACGTTCTCAGTGGCCTGACAGGAGATTCAACTACGCTGATCCTCCTTCCCGACAGAGATCCGCACGTAGAGAAGTCTGTAAGCAACCTGCCCCATGCGAAGACCCTGCGTGCGCAGTATCTGAACCTGGTAGACATCTTGGGCCACGATTATCTGGTCATGCCTCTGGCAGCTCTGAGGGCGATCGAGGGATTCCTGGGCCAGTGAAGCGGAGGAGTGATTAGCGTGCATATCTACGAAGTCCTGAAACGACCCATCGTCACCGAGAAAACCACCCTGCAAGCGGACCAGGGTCGATACACCTTTGAGGTCGATATTCGGGCCAACAAACATGAGGTAAGGCAAGCGGTGGAGAAGGTCTTTGACGTGAACGTAGTCTCCGTCAACATCATCAAGATGCGTGGCAAGACACATCGCTACGGCCCCCACGTCAGCAAGCCTCACCCTTGGAAGAAGGCTACAGTCAAGTTGGCCGAAGGCCAGTCCATAGGGTTCTTCGAGGGAGTCTGAGCATGCCCATCAAAGTTTACAAACCCACCTCGCCTGGAAGACGCGGCATGACTGTCACCAGCTTTGAGGACATAACCCGCACCAAGCCTGAGCGTTCGCTCCTCAGGCCGCTACCAAAGAAAGCTGGTCGCAACGTTCAGGGGCGCGTCACCGTTCGCCATCGCGGCGGCGGACACAAGCGTAGGTACCGGATCATAGACTTCAAGCGGGACAAGTTTGGCATCCCTGGGAGGGTGGATTCCATCGAGTACGATCCCAACCGTTCCGCTCGGATAGCCCTCGTAGTGTACGCCGATGGGGAAAAGAGGTACATGATCGCCCCACTGGGGCTGAAGGTCAACGACCGCGTTGACTCGGGTCCTGACGCCGATATTCGGGTCGGAAACGCTTTGCCAATTGCCAATATCCCTGTGGGCACGATGATCCACAACATCGAGCTGCGCAGCGGCAAAGGAGGGCAACTGGCGCGCTCCGCCGGTACCTCGGCTCAGCTACTGGCTAAGGAGGGCAAGTACGCTCAGGTACGCTTGCCCTCGACCGAGATCCGCCTCATCAATGTGAACAACTTGGCCACGATCGGGCAGGTGGGCAATACCGACTGGGGTAATGTGAACCTGGGTAAGGCAGGACGATCTCGTTGGCTGGGCCGCAGGCCAACTACTCGCGGTTCAGCGATGAGTCCGAGGGACCACCCCCACGGGGGCGGAGAGGGCAAGGCCCCCATAGGAATGCCTTCCCCCAAGAGCCCATGGGGCAAGAAGACGCTGGGCAAGAAGACCCGTCGTCGTAAGGATACAGACAAGTGGATAGTACGTCGTCGAGGTGCAAAGAGGAGATAGCAGATGACTAGATCCTTGAAGAAAGGTCCGTACATAGATGCCAAACTGCTCAAGAAGATCAAGCGCATGAATGAGCTCGGTGAAGACTATGTGATCAAGACGTGGGCGCGCGCCTCCACCATCTCCCCTGAGATGATAGGTCGCACCATCGCGGTGCACGATGGGCGTCGTCATGTGCCCATCTATGTCACCGAGAACATGGTGGGGCATAAGCTGGGGGAGTTTGCCCCCACCCGGACCTTTCGCGGACATTCCTATCGTGAGAAGAGAACGCTCATCAGCGGGAAGATGTAGGTGTCGATATGGGAGTTGAGATCAGGGCTGTTGAGAAATACATACCTATGTCGCCGCATAAAGTCCGACGCGTACTGGGCTTGGTGCGGGAGCGGACCGTGGATGAGGCGTTGGCCCTCCTCAGGTTTTCGCCGCAGGCAGCAGCCAAGCCGGTGACGAAAGCTATCGAGTCGGCCGCAGCCAATGCCGACGATGTCCACGGCCTTTCCAGGTCTGATCTGTACATCTTTCGGATAACCGCTGACACAGCGCCTACGTTGAAGAGATTCAGGGCTGGGGCCCGAGGGCGGGTCAAGCCGATATTGAAGAGAGGCTCTCACATCACCGTGGTTCTCAGCGAACTTGAGGAAGGATGAGCGTAGGCGAGAGGAAGGAGAGGCTAACTTGGGCAGGAAGGTACATCCCGTAGGTTTCAGACTAGGAATCACCAAGGATTGGAAGGCCAAATGGTTCGCTGAAGGCCAGCAGTATGTAGACCTGTTGCGAGAGGACCTCGAACTCCGGCAACTCATCCGGGGAGAGATGGCGCGCGCGGGCATATCCAGGATAGACATCGAGCGTTTTCCAAAGCAGGTTTCCATCACCATACACACTGCCAGACCCGGCATCGTCATCGGTCGAAAGGGAGCAAGCGTCAACCTCTTGCGTCGTCGGGTGGAGGATCTGACTGGCAAGAAGGCGCGCATTGAGGTGGTGGAAATCCCAGAGCCAGAACTGGACGCCTACCTCATCGCGGAGAACATCTCAGCCCAGCTAGCAAGAAGGATCTCTCACAGGCGAGCCATGAAGCAGGCAGCAACCCGGGCCATGCGCTTGGGAGCGGGTGGGATCAAGGTAGCTTGCAGCGGTAGACTGGGTGGAAGCGAAATGTCCCGGCGAGATTGGACGATGGAGGGCCGGGTTCCTCTCCATACTATGCGAGCCGACATTGACTACGCACAGGCCGAAGCCCTTACCACATATGGCCGGATAGGAATCAAGGTTTGGGTCTACAAGGGCGACGTTTTTCCAGAGGACGAAGAGGAAGGATTTGCCTTCCTCTAGCAGTTTCTGTTTGCGCGACTGCGGGGAGTAGCTGCACATGTTAATGCCCAAGAGAGTGAAGTATCGGAAAGCCCATCGCGGCCGCCGCAAAGGCAAAGCTCGTCGTGGCGCCGAAGTGAGCTTTGGCGAGTACGGCCTCCAGGCCCTCGAGCCATCCTGGATAACCAGTCGACAGATAGAAGCAGCCCGCAGGGCCATAGTACGTTATGTGAGACGGAGTGGCAAGCTGTGGATCCGTATTTTTCCAGATAAGCCTGTCACCACAAAGCCAGCGGAGACCAGGATGGGGAGTGGCAAGGGCAACGTCGACCACTGGGTAGCTGTGGTCAAGCCAGGCCGGGTACTTTTCGAGATCGGCGGTGTCGAGGAAACCGCGGCGCGCGAAGCTTTCCGCCTCGCCTCTCACAAGCTCCCCATCAAGACCCAGTTCGTGTCCAGATATGAACTGTAGCAGCGAGGAATTAACCGATGAAGGCCCAAGACGTGCGAAATATGACCTCAGAGGAACTGCGGCATGAGATGGAGGGCATGTATGAGGAGCTCTTCAACCTGCGCTTTCAGCTCAGCACCAACCAATTGACCAACTTCAACCGTATCCAGCAGGTCAAGAGGGACATAGCTCGCGCGAAGACCATTCTGAGAGAGCGACAACTGGAGGGGGCCGAGGAGTAGGGATGATGGCAGGACGGCGCAAATCGATGGTCGGCCAGGTGGTCAGCAACAAAATGGAGAAGACGGTTGTGGTGGTCGTGGAACGGAAGGCCAGACACCCGCTATACAAGAAGGTCATCAAGATCCGAAAGAAGTTCAAGGCCCATGACTCAGACGATTCTTGTCAGATAGGCGATGTGGTGCGCATCGTGGAAAGCCGGCCCCTCAGCAAGGAGAAGCGTTGGGTGGTGGAAGAGGTTCTCACGGGTGAAGGCAAGAGGGTAGAGCAATGATCCAATCAGAGAGCCGCCTCCGAGTGGCAGACAACACAGGGGCGCGCGAGATCCTGTGTATCAAGGTCCTGGGAGGCTCCAAGCGCCGCTACGGACGCATAGGGGATATCATTGTCGCTACCGTCAAGCAAGCCATACCCGCCGGTTCCGTGAAGAAGGGTGAGATTGTGCGAGCTGTGATAGTGCGTACTGCAAAGGAGTACGGGCGCTCCGACGGATCACACATCCGCTTCGACGAGAACGCGGCGGTGATACTGGACGATCATCAGAACCCCAAAGGTACGCGCATCTTTGGGCCTGTGGCCCGTGAACTCAGGGAAAAGGGCTTTATGAAAATCGTCTCCCTTTCCCCAGAGGTGCTATAGACCGGGGAGATCGAGACCAAGGGTCGAGAAGATGAACAGGATTAAGCAGGGTGACACTGTAGAGGTGATTAGCGGCGACCACCGAGGCGCGAAAGGTAGCGTGCATCGCGTGTTGCTGGACAAGAACCAGGTGATCATCTCAGGAATCAACATCGTCAAGCGGCATACGAAGCCTACCGGTCGGGTACGTACTCAGGCCGGCATCATTGAGCGTGAGGCACCACTGCATGTCTCCAATGTGGCTCTGGTCTGCCCTCACTGCAATCAGCGCACCAGGGTGAGCTACAGGGTTCAGGACGATGGCCGAAAGGTCAGGTTCTGTAGGCGATGCAACGAGATGATGGACTAGAGGCGAGGCCGACGTCGGAGAAGCGATCATGTCCAGACTGAAGGAAACTTACTTGAAGGAAGTCGTCCCCATGTTGATGAAGGACTTCGATTATCGCAACGTGATGGAGGTGCCACGCCTGACCAAGATTGTGGTCAACATCGGATTGGGGGAGGCGTTGGAGGACGCCAAGGCCCTGGATGGAGCTAGCCGAGACCTGGCTACCATCACGGGACAGCGGCCGATCATCACCCGATCTCGACGGTCCATCGCTGCTTTCAAGCTTAGAGAAGGCATGGCCATCGGCGCGAAGGTCACGCTGCGAGGTGGCCGCATGTACGACTTCCTCGACCGCCTTGTCAACGCGGCTCTGCCACGTCACCGAGACTTCCGTGGGATCTCTCGGGACGCCTTCGACGGCCGGGGCAACTACACTCTGGGACTCGAAGAACAGCTAGTCTGGCCCGAGATCGACTACGATTCCATAGACAAGGTGCGGGGAATGGAGATCAGCATCGTTACCACCGCCAAGACCGATGAGGAAGCAAGGCGCCTTTTGACCCTCTTGGGAATGCCGTTCAAGAGGGTATAGCGTATCGTCCGAGGAGTTGGCTCCTCAATAGCCCGTTTGCGGAGGTGAAGTGGCCAAGAAGTCGTTGATCGCCAAGGAAAAGAAAAGGAAACACAAGACACAGGTGAGGAATCGCTGCTCATTGTGCGGACGTCCCAGGGCGTACATGCGCCGCTTCGGCCTGTGTCGCATCTGTTTCCGGGAGCTCGCCCTAGAAGGTAAGATCCCTGGCGTCACCAAGTCCAGTTGGTAGCTGAGAAAGGGCACTATCATCATGCACACCGATCCCATCGCTGACATGCTTACGCGCATCAGGAACGCCATCGCGGTTGGCCACAACCACGTAGCAGCTCCTGCCTCGAAGATGAAAGTGGCGATTGCAGGGGTATTGCGGGAGGAAGGGTATATCCAAGGGTATGACATCACCAAGGACCGCCCCCAACCCATGCTGAGGATATGGCTGAAATACACAGAGGATGGAGAGCCGGTGATAACGGCTCTGAAGCGAGTCAGCAAACCTGGATGCCGGGTGTACACTGGAAAAGCGGAGCTCCCCAGAGTCATTAGTGGCATGGGGATCGCTGTCGTCTCCACCTCGAAGGGGATCATGACCGACAAGAAGGCAAGACGCCTTGGCATCGGTGGTGAGGTTCTATGCTATGTGTGGTAGTGACAACTGCGCAGCATCATCTGTGGATGAGGCAAGAGCAGTCCATCCTGTCAGGCTGCGAAGCAGGGGAGGTACACTCAAGTGTCTCGCATAGGCCAGATGCCCATACCTGTACCCTCGAACGTTGAAGTCAGCATCCGTGGCTCCGAAGTCACGACCAAGGGACCGGAGGGTGAGTTGTCCCGCACCTTTCACAGGGACATGTCCATATCTTTGGAAGACAATCAGTTGGTGGTCACCCGTCCTACCGACCAGCGGCTACACCGCTCCCTGCATGGGCTGACCCGGGCCTTGCTGGCCAACATGGTACAAGGTGTCCACGAGGGGTTCCAGAAGAGGCTGGAGATTCACGGAGTCGGATATCGCGCACAGAAGGAGGGAGACAAGCTCATCCTGCAGGTGGGCTATTCTCACCCCGTTGAGATAGAGCCCCCTCCAGGGGTCACGATTGATGTGGAGAAAGGGTATCGGACCATAGTGGTGAAAGGGACCGACAAGGAGATGGTAGGTAGGGTGGCCGCAGAGATAAGGGCGGTGCGAAAGCCCGAGCCCTACAAGGGCAAAGGCATTCGTTACGCGGGAGAGCACATTCGCCGCAAGGCTGGTAAAGCAGGAAAGATCGGCTAACGCCCAGTTGCAACAATGACAGTAGCAGTGGGAGCACAAAGGGATGAGTGAAGCAAGAGACAGAGCGACGGCTCGCCGTAGGAGGCATCTGCGGGTCCGCAAGAGAATAGGAGTCGCCAAGGACCGTCCACGGCTTTCGGTTTTTCGTAGCTCGAAGCAGATCTATGCTCAGGTAATCGACGACACGGAGGGTCGCACTCTGGCGGCCGCATCATCTTTGGACAAAGAGGTGCGAGATCAGGTTGCGGGTCTGAAAAAGGTTGAGCAAGCCAAAGTAGTCGGCGAGGTTCTGGCCCGACGGGCCAAGGCTCATGGTATCGACAAAGTAGTCTTTGACAGAGGGGGATACAAGTATCATGGTAGAGTGCGGTCTCTCGCCGAGGGGGCTCGCGCCGAGGGCCTGGAGTTCTAGCAGAGTGACCGTGGGTCTTTCTCCAATAACCCCTTCAGCCCGGGAGAATCTCAAGCCTTGAGTTGAACGAAGGAAAGAGGACGTTCATGCAAGAGGAATTCCTAGAGGAACGGGTAGTCCAGATTGCCCGAGTGGCCAAGGTGGTCAAGGGTGGCCGACGCTTCGGGTTTCGAGCTGTAGTTGTCGTAGGCGATGGCCAAGGTAGCGTTGGTGCTGGCGTGGGCAAAGCACGGGAAGTACCCGAAGCCATCCGCAAGGGGGTCGAGATAGCCAAGAAAAGCATGATCAGTGTGCCCATTACAGGCACTACTATTCCCCACCAAGTGGTGAGCAGGTTCGGGGCAGCCAAGGTGCTTCTCAAGCCTGCCTCACCAGGGACTGGAGTTATCGCTGGCGGTGGCGTACGGGCAGTCGTGGAGGCCGCGGGGATCAAAGACATACTGACTAAGTCTCTCGGAAGTGCCAACATCCTCAATGTGGTGTGGGCTACGATGGAGGGTTTGAAAGAGTTGAAAGACCCGGCCGAAGAGGCACGCCGGCGCGGCAAGCCAGTGGAAGAGGTAATGCCTTTCTGGGAGCAGGTAGATGGCAAGGACCAATAAGTTGCGCATAACCTGGGTCAAGAGCAGCATAGGCTATTCCCAAGACCAGAAGGCGACCATCAGGGCCCTGGGCTTTCGCCGCCTGGGGCAATCGGTTGAGCAACCCGACAACCCCTCCACCCGGGGCATGGTTCACAAAGTCAGGCACCTGGTTCAGGTGGAGGAGATCTAATCCCTTGTACCTAACTAGAGGGAAATCAGCCACTAGAGAGGTGCCTGGGGGAGCGGGTCTTCCTTTGGAGGAGCGATGAAACTACACGAGCTAAGACCGGCCAAAGGAGCAAAGAAGAAGAGGAGCAGGGTCGGAAGAGGAGATAGCTCCGGGAGCGGCAAAACGGCCGGCCGAGGCACCAAAGGGCAGAAGTCGCGCTCTGGGGGCAACATACCTCCTTACTTCGAGGGTGGACAACTGCCCCTCGTCCGACGCTTGCCCCACAAGAGAGGCTTTGTCAACATCTTCAAGATCAGATTTGCCACTGTGAACCTTGATCGGCTGAACGAGCGCTTTGACGAAGGCGATGAGGTCACGCCCACAACTCTGACACAAGTAGGTCTGGCCAAGTCGCCTAGAGAACTGGTCAGAGTCCTAGGACGAGGCACCTTGGAGAAACCTTTGACCGTGAGGGCGCATGGCTTCTCCGCCAGTGCCCGTGCCAAAATAGAGGCCGCAGGAGGCACCGTGGAGGAACTAGCTCTGCCGGCGAGTAAGCCCAAGAGGGGCCGGAGGCCCCGGCACCGCTAGAGGAGGGTTGAGTGGAAACCATAAGGAATGTCCTCAACGCTTTCAAACTACCGGATCTACGGCGAAAGATACTCTTCACGCTGGCCATGCTGGTCGCGTATCGTGTGGCCGCCCACATACCCGTGCCAGGGGTGAATGCTGACGCTTTGAGACAACTGTTCGATAGCAATCAGCTATTGGGGTTACTGGACATGTTCTCCGGCGGTGCTATGGCTAGCTTCTCCGTGGTGGCCTTGGGCGTTTACCCATATATCACGGCCTCCATCATCATGCAGTTACTCGTGCCGTTGATCCCTCCTTTGCAGCGCATAGCCCAGGAGGGTGAAGCGGGGCAGGCGAAGATCAATCTTTACACTCACATCATGACAGTCCCCTTGGCGGCCCTACAGGCCATGGCGCAGATAGCCATGTTCAGCCGCGGTGCTGTGCCGGTCCTCGAGAACTTCAACCTGTTCTCGGCAGATACTTTCCTGACCAGCTGGGCCACTGTCCTTACGCTGACGGCGGGCACCATGTTCGCCGTCTGGCTGGGCGAGCTCATCACCGAGCAAGGAATAGGCAACGGGATCTCCATCATCATCTTTGGCGGTATCGTGGCCCAGATCCCTCAAAGGGTGGCACAGGACCTCCAGGCGAATATCCCGGGTCTGATTGCCTTCATCGTCATCGGCGTGATAACCGTGGCGGCTATAGTCTTCATCTATGAAGGACAACGCCGCATCCCTGTGCAATACGGCAAACGGGTGCGGGGCACCAAGATCTACGGGGGTCAAAGCACACACATACCCATGAAGGTGAACTCCGCGGGGATGATTCCCCTGATCTTTGCCTCCTCCATGCTGATCCTGCCGGGGGTGATCGCCAGCTACTTCCAATACGCAGAGAGTCCCATAGTGGCCAACATGGCTCAAGGGATTGTGAGCATCTTCAATCAGGAGCAGATATTCTACTGGATCCTGTACTTCATGATGGTCGTGGGCTTCACATACTTTTACACGGACGTCATCTTTCAGCAGCAGAACATGGCAGAGAACCTGCAAAAGCACGGGGGCTTCATCCCAGGCATACGTCCGGGTGCTCGGACGGCCGAGTACCTGAACCGGGTATTGCGGCGGATTACTCTGGTGGGCGCCCTCTTCCTCGGGTCGGTAGCTGTGCTGCCGTTCTTCGTCAGCACGCTGACGCCCATGCAGACCATGATCGTCACCAGTACCGGCCTGTTGATCGTAGTGGGCGTGGTCATAGATACGATGAAGCAGTTGGAGGCGCAGTTGTTGATGCGCCACTATGAGGGCTTCTTGAAGTAGGGCTGCGGAGCTTTCATGAACCTGATCATGCTTGGTCCCCCAGGGGCGGGGAAAGGAACTCAAGCGGCCATGTTAGCAAAGCGGTTGGGGATACCTCATGTCGCCAGTGGCGACCTATTCAGGGAGGCGCTCCAGGCCAAGACGGAGCTAGGGCTGAAGGCCAAATCCTACATGGAGAGAGGGGAATTGGTGCCAGACGAGGTCACCATCGCCATGATTCGGGAACGGCTGCTCCAACCCGACTGTGACGAGGGCATGATCCTGGATGGTTTCCCCCGCACCATCGAGCAGGCCGAAGCTCTCAACGGGCTTTTGGCAGAACAGGGCAAGACCATTGAGGCAGCGCTATTCATTGATGCTCCGGAGGAAGAGCTGGTGAGACGACTTTCGAGCCGGTGGACCTGTCGGAAATGCCAGGCGGTCTACAACGTGATCTCCAATCCACCGCGGGAGAGGGGCAAGTGTGATGTCTGTGGGGGTGAGCTGTATCAGAGGATCGATGACGAGCCGGACACAGTTAGAAACAGGATTCGAGTCTACTGGGATCAAACCAGCCCCCTGATAGATCAGTATCGACATGAGGGGCTGCTCACCACCATCCAGAGCGAGGGTGGCATAGATCACGTGCACGAGAAGATCCTGAGCGCCCTTCGAATTGCGTGATGGTCATCAGAAAATCAAATCGTGAGCTCGCCTTGATGCGAGAAGCAGGCAGGATCGTGGCTCTCACTCACGCCCGCCTGAAGGAGAGGATTGAGCCTGGCCTTACGACAGCGGAACTGGATTCACAGGCTAATGAGATCGTTGCCAAGCATGGTGCCACACCGTCGTTCCTCAGATATCGGGGCTTTCCGGCCTCTGTATGTGTGTCTATCAATGAACAGGTAGTGCACGGGATTCCAGGCCCTCGGGTTCTCGAAGAGGGCGACATGGTGAGTTTGGATTTTGGGGCTATCTATCAGGGCTATCATGGCGATGCTGCCATCACCGTGGGCGTGGGTAGGATAAGCGAAGAGGCGCGGCGGTTGATCGAGACGACTCGGGGAACACTGGAAGCAGCCATAGGTCAGGCCACGGCAGGGAATTACTTAGGAGACATCTCATGGGCGATTCAGGATTATGCCGAATCGCGTGGCTTCTCTGTCGTGAGACAGTATGTAGGGCATGGTATCGGGCGCAATATGCATGAAGACCCTCAAATACCCAATTACGGCCAGCGTGGGAGAGGCATCTTGCTGAAACCTGGGATGACCTTCGCACTCGAGCCGATGGTGAATGTGGGAACCTACCTGACTCGAGTGCTGGATGACGGCTGGACGGTAGTTACCGAGGATGGTGAACTCTCAGCCCATTTCGAGCATACCATCGCCATCACCGAGGGCGAGCCAGAGATACTGACCCTGCTGCAAGAAGGATGTGATCATGAAAGTTAGGCCGTCGGTGAAGCGTCTCTGTGAGAACTGCAAGATCGTGCGGCGCAGGGGCATCGTGCGCGTGCTGTGCAAGAACCCGAGGCACAAGCAAAGGCAAGGGTAGTCTCACACGGCAGGTCGACGGACCTGCCCGCAGAAGACAGGAGGACGTGAATGGCTAGGATCGCCGGGGTTGACTTGCCCAAGAACAAGCGAGCTGAGATCGCCCTGACCTATATCTACGGCGTCGGCAAGCCCACCAGCCAGAAGATCCTCGATCAAGCGGGGATCGATCCCAACCTCAGGGTCAAGGATCTCACGGAGGAGGACGCCACCCGCATCAGGGTCATCATTGACAAGGACTACAAGGTGGAAGGTGACCTGCGTCGAGAAGTTACCCAGAACATCAAGCGGCTGCAGGAGATAGGTTGCTATCGAGGGCTGCGTCACCGTCGCAACCTTCCTGTCCGGGGCCAGCGCACCAAGACCAACGCACGGACCAACAGGGGTGCGCGAAGGACAGTTCCGGGCAAGCGTCGCACTAGGTCCAAGAAGTAGAAAGCACTTGCACACCTCAGTGCACATGATCCTCTGCTACTGGTGCAGCGGGGGCCCAAGTTTGAGTTCCTTAAGAGGAGGTCTGAGTGGCACGAAGGAAAGTCAGGAGGCGCGGGCCACGCAAGGTGCGTAGGGATGTTCCCCACGCACAGGCCCACATACAGTCAACTTTCAACAACACGATAATCACCATCACGGACCTCAGAGGTGATGTGATCACGTGGAGCAGTGCGGGCACGGTTGGCTTCAAGGGCTCTCGCAAGAGCACCCCATATGCGGCCCAACTCGCCGCCCAGCAGGTGGCTAGGCAGGCCATGGACATGGGAGTGAGGGAGTTGGACGTATTCATCAAAGGGCCTGGCCCCGGCCGTGAGGCCGCCGTCCGCGCTTTGCAGGCGGCAGGGATTGCGGTCACATCGATCAGCGACGTCACCCGTGTGCCCCACAACGGCTGCCGCCCTCCAAAGAAGAGGCGTGTGTAGTCGGAAGGCTGGCACGCACATCGCGACGAGGATTCGCCAGAGGAGACAAGATGGCACGATACACTGGCCCAGTTTGCAAGCTCTGTCGTAGAGAAGGGGAAAAGCTGTTCTTGAAGGGGCATCGGTGTTTCACGACGAAATGCGCTTTCGAACGGCGATCCTATCCACCCGGCATGCATGGTCGTCGCGCCAAGTGGCGGCGGAAAGTAACAGACTTCGGGACACAGCTGCGCCACAAGCAGAAGGCTCGCCGCGTGTATGGCGTGATGGAGAGGCAGTTCCGCCGCTACTTCGAATTGGCTGAGAGGCGCAAGGGCGTCACAGGCGCCAACCTCCTCCAGATACTGGAGAGCCGATTGGACAATGCTGTGTACCGCCTTGGGTTTGCCAGCTCGCGCGCTCAAGCCCGGCAAATCATACGCCACGGGCATTTCGACGTGAACGGGCGAAAGACCAACATTCCATCCTACCTGGTCAGACCAGACGATCTCATATCGGTACGTGACAAGAGCAAGAGCAAGACCTACTTCAAGAACGTGGCAGAGGAGATGGAACGCCGTTTAGTGCCAGAGTGGTTAAGTGTGGATGTCAAGACCCTGTCGGGGCGTGTGCTGGCCCTCCCAACTCGAGAAGAGATCGAGGTGCCGCTGAACGAGCAACTCATAGTCGAATACTATAGCAGGTAGGACAGTTTCTGGCACTGGGAGCTGTTAGAGGAGGGAAACCGTTGTTGCCCAATCTAGTTTTACCCAAGATAGAGATCGAATCTATTTCGCAGCTATACGGCCGCTTCATCATCGGGCCTCTGGAGAGTGGCTACGGTGTTACTATAGGCAATTCCCTGCGCAGAGTGCTCCTCTCATCCTTGCCTGGCGCAGCCATCACGTCCGTCAGGGCAGATGGAATATACCATGAGTTCTCTCCGATAGTCGGGGTCAAGGAAGACACGATGACTCTGCTTCTGAACATCAAGCAGCTCAGGATGAAGTACTACGGGGACGAGCCTCTGCGTCTACGACTTGTAGCGAAGGGAGAAGGGATTGTCACAGCGGCGGACATAGAGTGTCCCCCGGAGGTGGAGATCGTCAACCCTGAACTCCACTTGCTGACCATGGATTCCGATGACTCCAAAGTGGACATAGAGATGGTGGCCGAGAGAGGGAGGGGGTATTCTCCCAGCGAGGAGAGAGGTGAACTACCCATTGGGGAGCTGCCGGTGGACGCGATATACACCCCCATCCGCAAGATCGGCTACACTGTGGATCGCGTTCGCATAGGCGAGATCACAGATTTCGACCAACTGAAACTGGACATCTGGACCGATGGTACCATCCAGCCCGAAGAAGCGCTCAGCACGGCCGCTCAGATGCTGGCCAAACACTTCTCCCTTGTGGCCAATGTCAGTGATGCCTTGATAGAAGAGCTCGAGGAAGTCGTAGAAGAGGGCATTCCCGCCAGGATATCTGAAATGCCTATCGAGGACCTTGACTTGACCGTGCGAGCCTTCAATTGCCTCAAGCGAGCGGGCATAACCAAGGTAGGCTTGATTCTGGAGAAGTTGGAGAAGGGGGATGATGAAATCCTTACCATCAGGAACTTCGGTCAGAAGTCACTGGAGGAGTTGAAAGAGGCGCTGAAGGAGAAAGATCTCCTGCCTCTGCCCCAGGAGGAAGAGAGCGATGAGACATAGAGTAGCAGGCCACAGGCTCAAGCGCTCCAGCAGCCACCGACGCGCGTTGTTCAGAAATCTAATCACTGAATTGTTCCGGCACGGGAGGATAAAGACCACCCATGCCAAAGCCAGGGCTGTCCGGGCGGACGCCGAGAAGCTGATTACCCTGGCCAAGCGTTCATTGGAGAAGGAGAACGACGTTCACGAGCGCCGACGGGTCCTTCGTACGATCACAGACAAGAAAGTGGTGGAGGAGTTGTTCGAAACGATAGCCCCTGAATACAAAGATCGCCCGGGGGGATACACACGGATCATCAAGCTGGGCCCTCGCCAAGGCGATGCGGCGCCCATGGCTATCCTGGAGTTGGTAGAGTGAGATGTCTGACTACCGGGTGCGGGCACCTGCGCCTAGCGCGCGGAAGGTCAAGGCCATCGTGGAATACGACGGTACTCGGTACGCAGGCTTTCAGCAACAGCCGAACGTGGCAACGATCCAAGGGGAGCTGGAGAGAGTATTGGCCGAGGTGACCCAGCAGAAGACGAAAACGGTGGGAGCGGGGCGCACAGACGCCGGCGTTCACGCACGAGGACAGGTGGTCCACTTCCTTACGGGGTGGAAGCGATCTCTCAGAGAACTGCACGGGGCGTTGAACGCCCTCCTGTCTCGCGACGTTGTGATTAGGGAGATGACCTTGGCCGCACCTGATTTTCACGCCCGTTTCAGCGCGGTCACCAGAGAATATCGGTATGCCATCCTGAACCAAGAGGTTCGCTCGGCGCTGGAGGACCGGTACACCTACCACCATTCGCAGCCTCTGGATGCCGAGTCTATGGGAAAGGCATTGGCACACCTGGTAGGGGTACATGATTTCGCCTCCTTCGGCCAGCCGACTCAGGGAGATAGCACCGTGCGGGAGATAGTGGACGCCAGTTGCGCCGTGGATGGTCCCCGCATTCATATTGACGTCACTGCCAACGCGTTTCTGCGACGAATGGTGCGTAGAATCGTGGGCACGTTGTTGCTGGTCGGCAGGGGAGAGCTTTCCCCGTCGGATGTCAAGGGAGTTCTGCAAGCCAAGGATATCAGCCTGGCTGCGGCGCCCGCTCCGGCTCAGGGGCTTTGTCTGGTGAGAGTCAATTACTGAGGTATCTGGAAAATGAAAACGCTCTTTATAAAGCCTTCGGAGATTGAGAGGGAATGGTACTTGGTTGATGCCGAGGGCAAGACGTTGGGACGCCTAGCCTCGGAGATAGCGAAGGTCCTGAGGGGGAAGCATAAGCCCATCTATTCCCCCCACCTAGATACCGGTGACTATGTCATCGTCATCAACGCTGAGAAGATCCACGTCACGGGCAAGAAACTGGATCAGAAGATCTATTATCGCCATTCCGGCTATCCCGGTGGTCTGACTGGCGTCACCTTACGAGAACAGTTGAAGAAACACCCCACGCGGGTCATTCATTCAGCAGTGCGAGGCATGTTGCCCCACAACCGGTTGGGGAGGGCCATGTTGAAGAAGCTGAAGCTGTATGCTGGAGCTTCGCATCCGCACCAGGCCCAAGAACCGAAGCCCCTGAAGTTGTGAAGCGCTGTCTCGAGGTCTGCGCGGGGAACGGCGTAAGAGGAGGTCATGAGTAGTGGCGGACGAAACCGAAGTTACCGAGGTGCCTGAAGCACCGCAGGAAGAGCAAGCCATAGAGGAAGCACCATTGCCTGCCGCGGAGTCGGAGATCAAACAGGCAGAGGATGCCGACGTGCCGGTGGTGGTCGAAGCCGGAGAAGCGTCGGCGGAAACGACAGCCAGAGATGAGGTCTCGGAGGTGGCGGAAGCAGCCGAGCCACCCCAGGCGGAGGAAGTCACCGCAGCGGATGAGGAAGAGACTGAAGCACCCGCGGAGATTGGGGTCGCGGTGGATGAGTTGCCTCCACCGCGCACGGACATCTACTACTACGGCACGGGCCGTCGCAAGACAGCCAGCGCCCAGGTGCGTCTGTATCCATCCAAAGAACCCCAGATAACTGTCAACGACAAGCCCGTAGATGCGTACTTCCCCCGGTCTACTGACGTGATAGATCTCATGAGGCCTCTACAGGTGACCGCCACCGAAGACATGTTCAGGATCACGGTCAAGGTCCGAGGGGGTGGCATGACTGGCCAGGCGGGAGCGATCCGTCACGGCATCGCCAGAGCGTTGACCAAGGCCAACCCGGAGCTGCGCCCCGCGCTGCGTCAAGAGGGATCTCTGACGAGGGATCCTCGCATGAAAGAGCGGAAGAAGCCAGGTCTCAAGAGGGCTAGGAAGGCACCGCAGTACACGAAGCGGTAGAGTAGCACCAAAAGGCGCCATGCCTTAGCATGGCGCCTTTCTTGTTTCCACTATCTCTCGAGAGACTACCGGACGGTCCTCCGGAAGTTATGTGCTTCTACTCCCCGAACCTCCCCCCACGCCTCGCGACCTAGAACAGATATAGGATGGCCAGCACGGCAGCGCCCCACAGGAGGTTGTTGACCACCAGGGGTGGGTCCCTGATGAGCATCTCCTCGGGGCTACCCGGCAGATCTCGACGTTGCATCAGCAGCAGATAGCGAAACATGCCATACAGGACAAAGGGAATGGTGAGCATCATGCTCTTGTTCTCAGGCACGTGAGCGCTCCAGAACGTGAACAGGGAGTAGGCGATGAGGGTGGAGGAAGTAACCACCGAGATCATCTGCACAAGCAGCGCCGAGCTGTAGTCACCAAGAACCTTACGATGCCTTGGAGCCAAGTCACCCAGGACTATCAATTCGTGGCGCCGCTTGCAAAGAGCCAGGAAAAGGGCTAGGAAGCTTGCACAGACGTACAGCCAGGGTGAGAATATGGTTGCCTCCGCAATTACAGAGCCAGCCACGACTCTGAGGATGAAAGCCAGAGCTATGATCATAACGTCCAGAATGACGTAGTTCGTGAAGAAGAGGGAGTAGCCGATCTCGACGGCGAGGAAGACAGCACACACCAAAGCGAAGCGACCGCCGAGGATGATGGCCACGGATAGGCCCACCGAACCCAGGACAATCGCCCCTCCTAAGGCCCATGACCTCTTCAACTTCCCCGCCGGCAGCGGCCGGTGCCGCTTCCCGGGGTGGAGTCTGTCTCGCTCCATATCCACCAGATCGTTGATCAGGTAGCCTGCGCTGGCGAGCAGACAGAGGCACACAAACGCCACCACAGATCTCGCTACTAGAACAGGGTCTGACAGCTTGACCCCAAAGACCAGGGCGGCGAACATGAAGAGGTTCTTCAGCCACCGCCTGGGACGCATGGCGATGACCATCTCTCTTACCAAATCGTCCACTCCTAGAAAGCGTAGAGAATCAGTACCACGATGGCTCCCCAGCAGAGGTTGCTGACGATGAAGGGAGCATCTCTGATCAGTATCTCCTCAGGACTACCGCCCAGTTTCTTCTCATGAATGAGGTACAGGTAGCGAAAGATGCTGTACAGAACGAAGGGGATAGTCAACATCATGGCCTTGTTGGCTGGCAGGTTCTCGGCCGAGAAGGTATAGAGCGAGTAGGCGATCACGGTCGAAGAGGTCACCAGAGCGATCATCTCATCCAGCAACTCCGGGGAGTATTCCTGCAGTACCTTACGATGCTCAAGGGCATTAGCGTCCAGTAGAGTCAACTCGTTCCGTCGCTTGCCCAGGGCAAGGAACAGAGCCAGTAAGGTGATACACACATAGATCCAGGGTGAGAACCTCTGAGCTTCAGCCACCGCCGCACCAGCAGCCACTCGCAACACGAAGCCCGCGGCGATGATCAGGACGTCCAAGATGACTACGTTCTTCAAGCCAAAGGAGTATAGCAACTGGATGACGAAGTACGCCAGGGCGATCAGACCGAACAGCGGTTGAAGGAGAAAGCATAGGGATAGCGTGATAGGAGGCACGAGCACCGCGGCGGTCACCGCCCACGATCTCTTCAGTTTTCCCGAGGCCAGAGGGCGGTTGCGCTTGACGGGGTGCTGGCGATCCTTCTCGATGTCGGTCAAGTCGTTGATGAGGTACACGGAACCGGAGAGGACGCAGAAGAGGACGAAGGCTAAGACAGTCCTGACTGCATAAGTGAGATCAAACAGCTTGAGGTCGAAGAGCAAGGCGGCGAAGATAAACAGGTTTTTCGTCCATTGCTTAGGACGCATGGTGATCAGTAGCTGCTTCAACACAAAGAAGATGATAGCCCATCGTTACTCAATAGTCAACCGTTTGACTTTAATTCTGGGCAGGCTTACCCTACGATTATGCGAAAGACGCGCTTAGACATCTTGCTCGTAGAGAGAGGCCTGGTGGAGAGTCCGCGCAAAGCGCAAAGCTTGATCATGGCTGGTAAGGTGTTGGTGGACGACGGTGTTGTGGACAAACCAGGAAAGAGATTCCCGGAGGGCGCTCACGTGGTCATCCGTGAGGGGTTACCGTATGTCAGTCGGGGCGGGATCAAGCTGGAGCACGCTCTGGACAGCTTTCGGGTGGATCTTGCCGGACGGATCGTGGCTGATGTGGGGGCCTCCACGGGAGGCTTTACGGACTGTGTATTACAGCGGGGAGCAAGTAGAGTCTACGCCATCGACGTCGGATACGGCCAGTTGGCCTGGCGGCTACGCCAGGATCCACGAGTGACCGTGCTGGAGCGGACGAATATCCGTTACCTGCAAGGCCTGCCCGAGCTGGTTGATCTGGCGACGGTGGACGTAGCATTCATCTCCTTGGAGTTGGTTCTGCCCAGTGTGGTTGGCCTCGTTCACGGAGAAGGGGAGATCCTGGCCTTGGTCAAACCCCAGTTCGAGGCCCGACGGGAGCAGGTGCTCAAAGGAGGGGTGGTCAAGGACCCAGCGGTGCACCGTAGCGTGTTGGAGAAAGTGACGGCTTGGGCTGTGGCCCACGCGTTGCAGGTCCGAGGGCTGATCCTCTCACCGCTCAGAGGCCCCGCGGGCAACGTCGAGTTCTTCCTGTATCTGACCCTGAGAGAGGGCCTGGAGGGCATCAGCGCTGACGAAGCCATCGCCTCTGCCCTGGCCGAGGCAGAGTCCCTATGACCGCGGTGGGATGGCGACATGCTCTGATCAGCACGGGAGGCAGTTGTGGAAATCGTCGAGGTGGAGAGGGAGACAATACGGGACTTTCTCAATCGCGAGTGGAAGCCGATGAACGAGTCGATCTTCGGGCGCTACGATCCCGCCATGTGGGAGGTTCAGCGCTACTCCTTGGCTGCACATGAGGACAGAGAGCTCATCGGCGCAGCGGTGTTCAAGATCGAAGCTGGCTTGGGGAAGCTGTCCCAGATGATAACGGCCGCCGAACATCGGGAACAAGGGATAGGCGGAGCCATGCTAGCTGAGGTCGAAGAGATTTGTCGTCGGGAAGGGTGCCACAAGATCACCTTGAAGACGTATTGGAACTCCGAAGCCCAGCGCTTCTACGAGGGTCATGGATACGAAGTGGAAGCGGTGCTACGTCGTGACCTCCACGGCGTGGATATGTGCCAGATGTACAAGTTCCTGTGAGGACTGGCGCGCCCCGTTGACAAAGGCCTCAATCTCTCTTAGAATTGCCTCGATCAGCCGCCAGAGGAAAGACTATGCCCCTCGCAACGCCCCTCCTGCCCATAACTATCCTACTTCTGGGAGCAGCCTTGCTCCCGCTGACGAAGAGGGTAGCCCGTGGACACGTGAGATACGGTCTGACCCTCCTCGTGGCGGGTAGCTTCTTGGCCGTCACTCTCTCCCTCTACTGGTCCCGGTCAAAGGATATCATACTCCCCCTCTGGCGTCCTGCATCCCTTTTCGGGACCGAACTGGGCTACCAGGCCGATAGATTGTCTCTACTCTTCGCCGCGCTGATAGGGTTCATCACGCTGGTGGTCATTATCGCTCAAGGCGCGTTCTTGCAGTCAGATGAGCAGTATCACCATCCGTATGGCGCCATCTTTCTCATAGCCGCCGGGGCGGTGAGCCTCATCTTCGCAGCAGATCTCGTCACCGTCTGTCTCAGTTGGAGCTTTCTCGATCTCGGCTTACTCTTCCTCATCGCTTTCGTCCACCGGGGTAAGGCCTCCTCGCGGACCGGACTCAGGTTGCTGGCTATCAACTATCTTGCCGGGCTGGCCTTACTGGCTTCGCTTCTCATACTGCAAGGACTGGGTGAAACTGCGACTCTCCAGACCACGCTTCTCCCTTCTCGGGTTGTCTCCGTGGTCCTACTGGCGACCCTGATGCGCCTGGGTCTGTACCCGGCGCTGGTGGCACTGCCCGTGGACGTAGAGATGAGCCTTCCAACCGTGATTTCCTGGTACATCATCCCCTTCAGCGCGGGTGCCTATCTCCTCGCTCGGATCACCGCCCTGGCCCCGGTGGCGCCGCTGCCCGGAAGGGAAATCGCCCTCTTCTTGGGGAGCCTGGCTTTGGTCTTGAGTCCATTCCCACTGTGGTTCGAGACAAGCCTCAAGAGAGCAGCCTCCTTCCTGGTCCTGAACCAGGTGGGCTATCTCGCCCTGGCCAGTACCATCGCCTCCCCTTATGCTGCCGCCATCATCTCTTCACAGGCCATCAGCCTCACTCTGGCTCTAAGCCTCCTCTTTCTGGGGCAGCTATCTTCGCGCGAACCGGTGCCACGCCTCTTTCACATCTGGACGCGAAGTTGCACCTTTGTGGCGGTGGCCTCTTTGGTAGGGACACCCCTGACCCTGGGTTTCGTGGGCCGCTGGCTCCTCTTTCGGTCGCTGATTGAGGCGGCGCTCGGCCCTCTCATTCTTCTGAGCCTGGTGGGCAACAGCTTTCTCCTGTCGCCACTCCTGAAGATGTTTCTGGAGCCCGTCCGCCAAGGGAGCAATCAGGGCCCGGTGCGACCGTTGCTTCCAGCGGTGATGACCGCCCTGGCCATACCCCTCGTGATCCTGGGCCTTCATCCCCCTTTCGTAGAAGTCTTGGTGGGTCAGCAGAGTGCCCTGTCCACTATCCCACCCTTGCAAGTCCTGATCTCCTCCATAGAGCCGCCCCTCTCTCTGGCCCTGATGGGGGGGATCTTGCTGTCCCTGACGTTGGGATACCTGATGTACCACAAGGGGGAGATCATCGTCGCCCGGGCTGGTATCTCCTTGGAGACACTAACCAAGGTGGCCAAAATGGAGTGGCTCAACAGCGCTGTCGGCTGGGCGGTGCGGTGGACCACGTCGATCCTGGAGCAGCTAGGGAGTCTCTTCGAAGAGAGGCGCGCGGTGGGCTGGATTCTACTGTTCGCTACCCTGGTCGCCCTCCTAGTGCTAAGCAGTTGAGAGGCCACAATGGATGCATTACAGGACATCTTCCTCAGTCTGTCTTCCCTGTCCCACCTCGAGCTAATGCTGGGACTGCTCATCACGGCCACCGTCATTGTGGCCTTGGAGGACTGGAGGCTGGGTCTTTGGGCCTTGCTGGCCCAATACGTTCTGGTTAGCCTTCTTCTCGTCAGGGTGATGCCCCCCCAAGTGGCTCTCGTCAAGGTGATCGTCGGAGGGCTCGTCTGTGCCATCCTCTACCTCACTGCCCGGCGTATGCACTGGGGAAGGGAGGCGGCGATCAAGAAGGGGTACGACGAAGCACCTCCCCTACCTGTTCTCAGGGATGTTTTCACAATGAACCTGGCGTTTCGCCTCTTCGTGGCTCTGCTGGCCGCTATGGTGACCTACGCCCTCGGCACCAGATACCCCTTCATTGAGCAGCCACAGGGTGTCTCCCAGGCCTGCTACTGGCTAGTGGCCATGGGCCTGCTGACCACCATGTTGACCACAGACCCCTTCAGAGTGGGCCTGGGTCTCCTGACCTTCGAGGCAGGTTTCGAGGTTCTATTCGCCACCCTGGAGAAAAGCCTGAGCGTGGCAGCACTACTGGGTGTGGTGAACCTCCTCATCGCCTTGGCCATAGCCTACGTCACCACAGCACAGTTGGCCGTCTTGACCGAGGAAGAGAGATGATGAACCTTACCCTCCTGATCTTCATTCCTCTGGCGGCGGCAGTCCCAGTCTACTTTCTGAGACGTTACTGGACCATAGCGGTCTTTGTGTCACTGGGAACCACTCTGGCACTCGTGGGGATCTGCAGTCAGGTTCCTCTGGAAGAGCCAGCATACCTATTGGGGCGAGAGTTGGTGCTGGACGACCTCAGCCGTTTCATCCTTATCTTCCTCTTCAGCCTGGCCAGCCTGATGATCCTCTATGCCTGGCAGCTGCCTCAAGGATGGGGCTTTTGCCCTTCTCTCCTGGCCACTCTAGGGCTCCTAAGCGGAGCGATGATGATTCGCACCTTCCTCATCGCCGTGATACTGCTGGAGATGGCGGGCCTCATTCTCGTCTTCATGATCCATGGCCGGCGTCCGGCCTCCGTAGGCGCTGCCCTGGGATACATAGTCCCCATCGTGGTTGCCATGCCTTGCCTGCTCCTGGCGTCGTGGTTGATGGACGCCTACCCCCTCCAGCCCGACAATCTGCTCCTCGTTCGTTTCACGATCATCGCTCTCTCCTTGGGGTTCGGCATTCTCCTGGCCGTGGTGCCGTTCCATTCCTGGTTGCCAGCAGTGGCAGCAGAGGCCCCGGCTATGACCAGCGCCTCTCTGATCTGCATCTTCAACCTGGCGAGTCTGGCCCTCTTGCTCAGCGTGCTCAACAGTCACCTCTGGTTGATGTCCGGTGTGAACTCGCTGTCGGTGCTCTCCATGGCCGGGCTGTTGACGGCCGTGGTGGGCGGAGTCCTGGCCTTCGCCCAGCGGCAACCTGGGCGTCTGCTGGCCTACGCAGCGATCAGCGACCTGGGCTTCATCCTGGTTGGGTTGGGAACAGGCTCCGTGACCGGCGTTGCCGGTGCCCTGGCCCACGCCATCAACCGCTCCCTCCTAGTGCTCCTCGTGGCCGTGAGTCTGGGGACGCTACGCATATATCTGAATAAGGGATCGGTCTCTACGCTGCGCGAGGCCCTGAGGCGCACGCCAGGGAGCATCACGGGTTACGTCTTGGGCGGTCTAGCCCTGGGTGGTTTTCCCCTATTCAACGGTTTCGCCACGCGCTGGCTCATCTATCGGTCGATGGCTGGAAGCAACCCCCTCTATCAGTGGGCTTTGCTGCTGGCCGGAGCCGGGGTGGTGGTGGGATACCTGCGATCGCTGTTCATGATGCTCAAGCCGTCGCCAGAGCGGGGCGCAGAGCGCGAACCCCTGCTCGTGACGGCGATCACCCTGTCGCTGGCGGCTCTCTGTCTCCTCCTCGGACTGGCTCCAGGGCTGTTGGTGGAACCCCTTCTGAACATGGTGCAAGGAATGACCATCATCGGGGGAGGGTGATCGGTCTTGTCAACAGTCAGGTGCGCTGTTATAATCAGGCGCACAGGAAGAGGGGTTTCGACGGCCGATGACCGAGGATGTCCGGGAGAAGCTGATAGGCCTGGCCAATCAAGGCCTGAAGGTCATGTTCGTGGCACAGCCCGACGCCTGCCGGGCCTGTCGGAGGCTACAAGCTCGCATCTTCGACCCCCTGAACGCGCTTCCGATACCGGTGAGCGAGTGCCTCACCCCGCCCTGCCGATGTCGGTACGAAGGTTATGACGCCCGCTCGGTGGTTACGAGGCTGCTGACGGCTGGCGTGGATGCCGTCAACGAGGAAAGGATGGAAGACGCCAAGGAGCTGCTGTACCAGGTGATCGACCTGGATGAGCGAAACGAGAAGGCCTGGCTGTGGTTGAGCGGCATCGTAGAAGGAATAGACGAACGCATCATGTGCTTGGAGAACGTGCTGGCTGTGAACCCTCACCACGAACTGGCCAGAGAGGGCCTACGTCATTTGCTGGCCCACAGAGCGGAGTTGGGGACCGGTCAACAGACGGCCAAGAGGATCAAGGACGCCAGGGAAGCGATCGATCACCTGAAGGCCAGCCAGGCCAAGGTGATGACTCTGAAGGAAACGCCCCGGATGGCGAACACGCCCTACGGAATAGGCATGACAGGCCGCCATGTCGTGGCGAGGCTGCTACAGCAAGAGTCTCAAGAGTGGGAAAGACCTCCCATCAGTTTTGCCACGGTCTTCCTCTCTGTGCTCCTGTCGGTATCGGCGCTCGTCCTCATTCTGGCAGTTCTGGTGTATGCCGCCATCATGCTGAGGTGATAGATGAAATCTAGACGTAGGCTGGTGGCGATCATCGGTGGGATAGCGGGAGGTTCCCTGCTCGCGTTCTGCTGCGGCTTGGTCTTCACCTTGGTGGTCATCATGCCGGCGAGAGAGCCGGGTGCCCTGTGGCCTCCCGCTACCTTGGAGCCCACCATCGAGGCCTCACCGTCGCCGGGCATTGGCCCCATACCCAGGAGTACCCCGGAGGAGCCGTCGCCTACTCCAACCTACGCCGTCATCGTCTCGACCCCGACGCAGCCGGGGACAAGCCCTACGCCGATGCCTTTGGTGTCCGCCACAGCCAGTACGCCCATGCAGAGTGCAACCGCTGCGCCCTCTCCGACGCCCACCTCTGATGGGTTTCCGTTCTACTACGTCGAAGGGAGCAGAGTAGAGGAGTTACAGTGCGCCCACCCCTATCTCCAGGGCTGGGTGAGGGACGCCAGCGGCGCTCCCCTCGATGGCCTCGTCGTCCGCTGGCAGTATTGGAACAACATAGAATACGCCACCAGCGGAGATCCTAACTACTTGTGGCAGTCAGGTGAGTTCAAGTTCACTTACTACGCCGAGGATCCGGGCTTGGAGACGGAGTTTGTGCTCCAGATAGTGGATGTCACGGAGGATCGTCTTCCCCTGTCCCAGCCGTTGCTGATACATTTCTCGGGCTGCCATGAGATGGGCCAGATCACGAACATCGTCTTCAAGCAACGCTAGTGGGCAGCGCAGCCCAGACTTGAGCCGCGGGATGAGCGACGAAGTACACAGGCCAGGACAGCCGGGCTACATACACCCCCGCGCCCGGCGGGAGCGAGCCCACTTCAGCTCGGATTTCTGGCTGGAGGATGAGGATCCGGAGGAGATCATCGCCCGCGACGAGGCGACCACGACCAGGCTGGGGGTAGATCCCCAGGAGATGGCTCGCAAGATGGCCTGGGCGGTGAAGCTGTCGCGCCAAAAGGAGCACTACTGCAAGACCTTCACCCAGAACCGGTTCACCATCTCCAGCGCCTACTATCGCATGATGGTGTGGTGTCCTTTGTGCGAGAGAGAGGGTGGCAACGGGGAACTGCTGATCATCGACAACGTCACTGGCGAGGAACTCTACTTCCCCTTGATGATGCCCCACCTGGTGTCGGTCCACCACTTCTTTGAGAGCCCCCGCAGCTCATATCGGGTGGAGCCGGAGCAAGCACACAGAGCCCTCACGCACTTTGATACACCAGAGGACTTCGTGTACCCGTCCACCAAGAAGGAATGACCTGGTCTGCTACCGGTGGTCCGGCTACTGTAGTGAAGAAGCAGATCTCCTGGCGTGGTGGGAGAGATGGCGCATCGTGCAACGCAGGCTGCGCAGGACAAGTTGGCAACTTGTCCTACGTCTTGAGCGGAGCTGTGTGATGCCAGAAGGTCGCCAGGAAATGGAATTTCCTGGCTCAGACCATCAAGTCCCGCTGGGACTCCATGCGGTGCGTGTGAGAGCTGAGAGTCCCGCCGCCCGCTGGGTTGCACTCGCTTCAAGTAGCCTAGCACAGGGTTCGATGCGGCCTCCGGCCTACTCACCGTTCGATGAGGTCGGGACGACGCTCACCATAAATTCAGCGGCTGTATGAGAGGGTCCTCTTCAACACCCTCCTCGGGCATGCTTGACGGAGCCTCCTCTTCGTGGTATAAATAGAGTAGTACGACCGGCCGAGTCGCATTCTCAGCCGAGGGCTGACGACCAGCACTCGGGCATCCCTTCCACGCCAGGTAGACTCACGAAGATCAAGCGGATCCACGTTGAGGCAAGCGGGTTGAACACAGCGGACGGAGGAGGTGTAGAGAGATGAGAAGATATATCTTGGCCATCGTGGCACTCGTCTTCATGCTACTGTTACTGGCGGGGCTGGGAAGCGCATGGGGTGAGGGCAACACCTACACCGTCAATACCACGAGCTACACGAACGACGGGTCGTGTGACCCTCTGGGCAGTGGCGACTGTACGCTATGGGAAGCCATCCTGGCGGCCGAGCTCGACCCTCTAATCGACACCGTAGCCTTCGACATCCCCATCACCGACACCAACTACGGCCACAACACCGCCGGCGTGTGGACCATCGTTCCCACCACAACTCTGCCTTCCCTCTATCAGACTATCGTAGACGGAACCACCCAGGCCACAAACTATGGCTCTGACACCAACCCCTACGGCCCGGAGATAGAGATCTCCGGGGAGGGCCAACTGTCAGGGTCATACTTATGGATGATTGGATCCGACAACATCATCAAGGGGTTGGCCATCAACCGTTGCCAGCAATACGGCCTAGGTGTCACCGGAGATGACAATACCATCATCGGCAACTACATCGGCACCGATGCCACGGGTTCGTCCGACGTCAGCACGACGTCCGATGGGATCTTGCTCAGCATGGACGCCGCGAACAACACCATCGGCGGCCCAAGCCAGGCGGACCGCAACGTCATATCCGGCATGGGCGGTGGCATCCGTATTAGCAGCGCGGGCTCCACGGGCAACGTCATCGAGGGCAACTACATCGGCACCGACCGCACAGGTACCGTGGCGCTAGGGAACGGGTACGGCATCAGGATCCACGTCGACGCCGGTGACAACACCATTGGCCCCAACAACGTCATCGCCTTCAACGATACCGGTGTATGGGTCGACGGCGCTGGTACCGACGCCAACACTATCACTCAAAACAGCATCCACAGCAACGGAGCCCTGGGTATCGACCTCACCAATGATGCCAATGACCAGGTCACAGCCCCGGTGTTCTCTACGAACAGTTGCACTTCCGCAAGTGGCACCGCCCCCATCAGCGCCACCGTGGAGCTGTTCACTGGGCCCGATGACGAGGGCAAGACGTATCTGACCACCGTCTCGGCCGATGGCTCCGGGATCTGGAGCGCTTCGGGCTTCCTGGCTGACGACGCGTATCTGACCGCCACTGCCACCGATGTCAATGCCAACACCTCGGAGTTCTCCGCTGTCGCAGGTTGCGGCAACCGCACGTATGTGCCGCTGGCTCTGAAGAGGTACTAGCCAGTCGCGGAGAGGCTGATCGGCGGTCATGAGGACTTGGTACAGGACCCCACGGACCGGGCATTCTATAGCTCCACGTTCGAAGCTGCGCTCCAGAGCGATCCCGACTGGATCTTCATCACCACGTGGAACGAGTGGTGGGAGCACACCCACATCGAGCCCAGTGAGATGTACGGCGATTTGTACCTGCGCATCACCCGGGAGTTCGTGGAGCAGTGGAAAGGCCTCTGAAGTGCGGTTGCGCCAAGTGCCTCGGCCAATGCTGCGATGATCGTAGCCGAGACCTTTTGATCATGCTTTCCCCTTTTGATCGGGCTCAGGTAGGACTGGTTCACCTGGGAATAGAGGGATAGCTGACCCTGCGTGCAACCTCTCGGATCTCTGAGCGTCTTGATTGCAGCGCCGAGCCCGACTGGTTGGTTCATGCCTCTTCTCGAATGGGTCGTACCGGGCGCGCGGCAGCGCTATTGCTGGATTGCAATGGTCCAGTTGCCATTCGCTGAGATGTCCAACAAGTGTACTCCGGCTTGCCGAATTCCCGTGGCCTTGCTGCCATCGAACATTCCTACCTCGTTCACAAGCAGATCTACCCTGTGCCCGGTGCTGTCAAGCAGCCAGATGCCGAAGTGTCCAGATCCATCATGTGTCATCTGAAATGTCGCTAAGCCTTCCGTGACTGTGAACATAGGTGACACATCTTGACCAAAGCCAGTGAAGGTGAGAGGCGGACCAGGCGCGTCTGGAGGAGTCGCTGGTTGCTCAGCCAGCACCGTCCAATTGCCATCTGCGGAAACATCTAATATGTAGCTTCCCTCGCGCTCGATTCTCACTGCTTTGGCTCCGTCGAATACACCAATCTCATTCACGAGCAACTCAACATTGTTGCCTTGATCATCCAGTACCCAAATGCCAAAGTGCCCTGTTCCGTCATGAGTGATGCGGAATATCGCGAGCCTAGGCAGGAGGCGGAACATGGAAGAGGCCTGCTGCCCGTGTCCTGCGAAGTGCTGGGGTTCCGGTGGTGGCGGTTGTGGAGTATTAGTCGGCGTTGCTATTGGAGTATCAGTGGGCATCGGTGGCGGCGTATTGGTTGCTCGCATGCTCGGTGTGGTTGGCACTTCCTCAGGTGGAGCGGGCGCCGCTGGGCCGTCCGGCGTCGCTGACGGGCAACATTGGAAGAACAGGGCCAGCAACAGCACGCTCAACCCGGTGATAGTAAGGGTCTTCATCTCCTATTCCTCCTTTGCTCCGTAGTCTTCGGGCCTCACAATGACGTTCATCAACCCACCCTCGTCCTCCAGGGTGAAGAAGACGAACCGCTTGGCCGTGGGAGGGCGCTCCCTCACCACCACCAGGCCCGCCACCCTCACCTTCTCCCCGTTGCGCTTCCTGTCCCATCGAGGGTGGATAGGAGAAGGCAGGGCTAGTACCGCTTCATGACCAGGGGCGCGAAGACCTGGTGGCAGGTCGCAGGGCCAACCTGCGTGGAGAACTCTGAGGTATTGCCGGCGCCATCGGTAGCCGTGGCGGTGACGTACGTATCCAGCGTGAAGGAATCCCAGAAGCTCCAATCGCCCCCGCCGTCGGCGGAGACAGTCGTCAGGTAGGTCTTTCCCTCCTCGTCGGGGTCGGTGAAAAGCTCTACAGTGGCATTATTGGGCGCGGTCCCCCGGTAGAGCAAGCAGCAATCGGCCAAGGCAATGGTAGGTGCCGTCAGTTCAGTGTTGCCTCCACTTAGCAGATCTATGCCCAGGCCGGCGTTGCTGTGAATGCTGTTCTCAGTAATGGTGTTGCCAGTGGTGGTGGCACCATCGACTCTGACCCCGATGTCATTGAAGGCGATGACGTTGCCCTCGCCGACAGTGTCCCCACCGATGACGTTGTTCTGCGCGCCACCCCAGAACTTAACGCCAAACCAATCGTTGCCCAGGTCCGAGGAGCCCGAGCTATCGGTGCCGATGTAGTTGCCGGAGATGGTGTTGTTCATCGTCCCGCTGCCGTGGATCTCCACTCCGGATCCGTCGTTGCCGGAGATGGTATTCCTCTCCCCTGGGGTGTCCCCGCCGATAGTGTTGTTGTGAGCGCCATCCGCGATGGTGACTCCAAAGTCACCATTGCCCAGGTCTACTGAGCCTGAGACATCGGTGCCGATGTAGTTGCCGGAGATGGTGTTGCTCATAGCCTCACTAAGCACGACTTGCACCCCATGATCGTCGTTGCCGGAGATGACATTCCTCTCCGCGGAGGTGTCCCCGCCGATCATGTTCTGAGAGGCTCGATAGATTAAGACCCCAGTGTAACTGTTGCCGAGGTCTCCTGAACCCGACGCATCGGTGCCGATGTAGTTGCCGGAGATGGTGTTGCTCATCGTGCTGGTGCCGTGGATCCATACTCCGTTCTCGTCGTTGCCGGAGATGACATTCCCCTCCCCACTGGTGTCACCGCCGATGACGGTCTGCTGAGCGCCATTGTGGACCACGACGCCATTGAAACCGTTACCCAGGTCCGAGGAGCCTGCCGCATCGGTGCCGATGTAGTTGCCGGAGATGGTGTTGCTCATCGCCCCGCTGTCGCGGATCTCCACTCCGTTCCAGTCGTTGCCGGAGATGATGTTCCTCTCAGCAGAGGTGTCCCCGCCGATGAGGTTGTCCTGGCAACCGCCGATGATATTGACACCGTCGAAAGCGTTCCCCAGATCTAGGTTACCTGTGGCATCCGTGCCGATGTAGTTGCCGGAGATGGTGTTAGCATCCCCAACATACGAGATCTGGATACCATGCCAGGGGCAGCGATTGATCACCAGGCCGCGGATCCGGTTATTGTCAGAGGTGATATTCAGGCAGCTTCCGGAGGCCATGCTGGCCCCAGTGATCTCGATCTCCGGGCCGTCGGGGTTGGTGTCGCCGTTGTAGACCGCCTGCGTGAGGCCATCGATCGTCGTTTCGTCGTCGCTTAGGTTGGGCAGGGCAGCGGTGAGGGAGATGGTCCAGGTGCCGGTCACGCCGACTTGATAGCCCGAGTCGGTGTTGGGGATATTGAATTCGATGGTGTCATGACCAGAATTGGCATTGGCGGCATTTATGGCCTCCCTCAGCGAACAGTGGGCTACGTCGCACTTCCCGTCGTCCGTGTCGGAAGTACTATTGACCGTGAGGGTGCTGGCAGAGACGGTCGCAGTCCCTATGGCCAACAGAAAGCACAGGCCTGCCATCAGCCCTGTGATAGCCAACACATATCTTCTCATTCCTTCCTCCTCTCGCTATCGCTCTGGTGACTTATCGTGCTCCGGGGACGGCCAGGCTGGAAAACCTCAGCTCACGGCTTACCCGCGTGGTACCAGATTCTCACTCCATACACTTTGAGGTTGGTATTGTCTGGAATGTAGAGCTGGAGGTAGGCCCCGCGGGCCGTGGTCACCGGATTGTAGTTGAAACTGGTCTCGGTGAAGGTGCGAGGATCGGTGGGTGAGCTACCACTGGAGCAAACGTATCCCATGAAGACTTCGTTGCCCTGGACCGGATTCGTGCGGAACAAAGTCGCGCAGACGTCGCCGCCCACAAGGTCGTCGTTCTCGTCGTAAGCATAGAGGGCCATCTTCTCCACCGTGAACTTCTGCCCGCTGCTTGGAAAGACGACGGGGGCGAGGAAAGTCGCCGGGTAAGTGTCGTGTGAGGTTATGTACTCGCCCACGTTGGTCCAGTTGTGGCCATCCTGATTCGGATGGAACCATCCTGCGGGGATCGTGATCTTCTTCGTTTTGACTGCGGCCCGTGGCCTGCTATCAGGCGCGGCCCACACCACTCCCACCAGGGTGGCTATCAGAAGCGCACCCAACAGCACCGCTGCCCATGACTTCTGCACCTTTTTCATCTCTTTCTCCTTTCAGTTGAACATCCTTCCGTCGTCCTTCGTCCAAGGTCCCCTCTCTTTGCTCCCCACGACGCCGTTTCCTCCCACGTTCAAATCGAGGTGAACTCACTACGCGTCGGTCACACGAGTTGGTGCTGACTTGTTCGGTTTCCACCTCCTTCCTGGCGCAGGTAGCGCTCCGGCCCCGGCCCGTGGCCTGCCATTAGGCCCGGCCCACACCCCTCCCACCACGATGGCCATCAGAAGCGGACCCAACAGCGCCGCTGGGACTGTCTTCGCCCTGAAATGGACAAAGCGCCAACCTTCTCCTGACTGGACGAGAACGGTTGGCGCTCCTTAGGGCACTACGTGCTCCCCTGGCTGCAAGCCTCAGTGCGGCCCCTGACGGCGGGGTGTCAGGAATACACGAACTACTACTGGATAGTGATCTCTATACAGATGGTGCAACTCCACCTCAATAATACATCAGCCAGGCGGCTTTGTCAAGCCCCCGTATTCACTCACCCCCCATCTTCCGGCCGCGAGCAGGTGTTGCAGGTGCGCTCTGCAAAGTGCAGGGTGCGCGGAGCAATTGCGAGAATGCTACATCCCCACCGCTGCCTGCGCCAGCACGTTGAGAATCCCCCTTTGCTTCTGTATCGTCCCCTCCACGATCAGTAGGAAGCAGTTGCGCAGCACCTTGTAGCACCGCTCATAGGCGTCGGGCTTCACAATCACGTTCATCAAACCGTCCTCGTCCTCCAGGGTGATGAAGACGAACCCCTTGGCCGTGGGAGGTCGTTGCCCGGGCACCACCTCACCCGGCGTGCCTGTCCTCTCTCGGTTGCGCTTCCGTTCCACGTTCGTGATAATCCGGGTGCTACGCAAGCGGCTAGTCCCGCGATCACGATACACAAGGAGGATTTGGAGATGATCAGTCGAGTATGGCATGGCTGGACTACGCCAGCGAATGCCAACGCTTACGAGTTACTCCTCGAGAGTGAGATCTTCCAACACATACGGCGTCGTCAGATTGCTGGTTACAGAGGAATTCATCTCTTGCGCCGCGATCTGGGAGATGAGGTGGAGTTCGTCACCATGATGTGGTTCGACTCCATAGAAGCAGTTCGTACTTTCGCCGGGGAAGAGTACAAAGTAGCAGTGGTTCCAGCCAAGGCGAGGGCGCTGCTTTCGCGGTTCGATGCACGCTCGCAGCACTATGAAGTGAGGGTCGACATGAAGGCCTGACCTTGCATCGGGTTCAGAGTATCGGCTGGGCGGGGAATCCAGATTGGGCGGTCGTGAGACATAACGGGGGGGGCGGCGAATGGCTCTAGACAAGCTGAAAGGTGCGACATTGTCCGATTCCACACTCTTGACAGATACACTCACCAGGAGTATAATGCTATCAGAAATTCTGACACAAGGGGTCAAGGGACTATGGAAGGAACTCGTGAAGTCCGCGGGCCAGTGGTGGTGCAGGTGCGGGAACGTGGTCAATTCACCATCCCTGCGGAGATACGCCGCCAGATGGGGATTGAGGAAGGGGACGTCTTCTCCCTGATACAACTGGGGGATACCCTTATCGCTACTCGCAAGAAGCTTGTGACACCGGAAATCGCCAGCGCCATAGAAGCCCTGATGCAGGAGGAAGGGGTAACCCTCGGAGACCTCCTCGATGGCTTGGAAGAGCAACGGAAGACCTACGTCAAAGAGAAGTACGGCATTGAAGCCTAAGGTCTTCTTGGATACCAGCGCTCTCCTCTCTGCTCTCGCGTCGCCCTCGGGGGCCAGCAACATGATTCTGGCCCTTGCCGAGGCGCAGCTCATCACCTTGGTTGTTTCAGAACAGGTGCTCGTGGAGGCTGAGCGGAATCTACAGGAGAAACTCCCCAGAGCGATCCCTGAGTACCGGCGTTTTCTCACCACTTGTCCCCTGGAGAAGGCCTCCATACCGTCTACGGCGGATGTCGCGATGGCCAGGGAGATCATTCATGCCAAGGATGCGCCCATCTTGAGGGCAGCGATGAACGCCCAGGTGGACTATCTGGTGACTCTGAACCGAAAGCATTTCCTTGATGATCCAGAAGTGGCCCGCACATCGGGCTTGCGGATTGGAGCGCCTGGCGATTTCCTGGCCTGGTTCAGAGAGCGACTAGAGAGTTGATACCTGACATCCGAAGCTCCTTCCGTTCGCTAGCTCTTGGAGTTGTGGAGTGAGGCGATTGCTACATCCCCACCGCCCCCTCAGCCAGCACATTGAGAATCCCCGGTTGGTTCTGGATCGTCCCCTCCACGATCAGTAGGAAGCAGTTGCGCAGCACTCGATAGTACCGCTCGTAGAGGTCGGGCCTCACGATGACGTTCATCAACCCGTCCTCGTCCTCCAGGGTGATGAAGACAAACCCCTTGGCTGTGGGCGGGGGCTGCCTCACCCTGGTTCTGCCAGGCACCTGTGCCAACGTGTCGCTAGTCCCGCTGATTGGAACTCCCCACCTTTCGTGGTCCCTGGCGGCTGCTGTGCTCCCAGCGGACCTGGCTCCCATCAACGTTGCGCGAGACTGTGCACGAGTAGTGGCGCTGTCAAGGGGATTGGGGTATGATGGAGCGGTGCGATGACTCCCTCGCTCCCGGTGAGGCGACGGGGGATCGAAGACAGGTAAGATTCACCGCTGGGAGGTGAGTGAACATGGGAAAACTCTTGATAATGGCGTGGCGTAACGTTTGGCGCAATTGGAGACGCACGGTGATCGCTGTGATCGCCATCGCGCTGGGGCTGGCTTTTATGCTCGTTTTTGACGGCATGCTGGGCGGGATGAACGAGGCCCTTTACGGCAACACGGTAAAGCTGCAGGGTGGCCACGTGCAGGTACACGCGCCAGGCTTCCGGGAAAAGGCGAACAGGTTGCCGCTGTTGCCTCTGGTCGACCCGCACGCGGCGGTGGAGGCAGCGCTGGCCCAGCCGGAGGTGCTCGCCGTAGTCCAACGCATCGAGACCGGCGGCATGGTCAGTAGCCGCGAGGGGACCATGGCGGTCGTCATCACCGGCATCGAACCGGAAAAGGAAGCTCCAGTGAGCCTGGTGGCGGAGAACGTTGTCCAGGGCCGCTACCTGCAAGGTAACGACGAAGACGTCCTCCTCATCGGCGAGGCGTTGGCCGAGCGGCTTGAGGTGACCGTAGGCGACCGCGTCACGCTGGTAGGACGCGCCACCCACCAGCAGATGCGCCGCCGCACGATGACGATCGTCGGTATCTATGACCTGGGGATTGCGGAGCTGGAAAAGAGGATGGTCTACATCTCGCTGCTCGAGGCGCAGACGCTCTTTGACTTGCGCGATCAGGCTACCGAGGTTGCCGTTCACCTCGAACGGGTGGGGCAGGAGCCGCCGGTGGTCGAGGCGCTGCAAGCTGCCTTGCCCGGCTACGAGGTGGATGCCTGGGACACGCTGGATCCCTCGACGAAGCAGATGATGGAGTTAGAGGCTCAACTAATGAGCCTCTTTGGGCTGATCATCCTGTTGATCGCCGGCGTTGGCATCCTCAACCTGATGCTGATGGCGGTGTTCGAGCGCACCCGTGAGATCGGCGTGCTGGCGGCGATGGGCATGAAGCGGTGGGAGACCATGGCGCTGTTCCTGCTGGAGGGGGTGCTGATCGGGTTGCTGGGCGCACTGGCTGGCAGCCTGCTGGGTGGGGCGATAGGTGTCTACTTTGGACGAGTCGGCCTCGATTTTATGGCCATGTATGGAGGAGTAGACGTGGGCGAGTTCGGCGAACTGATCGGACTGATGGGTGATCGGATCTACTTCCGAATTGGGATAGATGTGCTGGTGGAACGGGCGATGACCGTCGCCATCATCGCGGCGTTGGCCTCGCTCTACCCGGCTTGGCAAGCTTCCAAACGGGAGCCGGCCGAGGCCCTACATTATGTGTAGGTCTGCACGATGTCTGACGCGGAAGACAAGATGCGCGATTCGTGAAACGTGAGGAGGGACAGTATGTTCACACTGTGGAGGATTGCAATTCGCGACCTGGGACGTAACAAGCGCCGATCGGCGTTGACGCTGATCGCGGTGATGATGGGATTGGCGCTGGTCATCACGCTTCATGGCTTTGAGATGGGTGCGATACAGGGTTCCATCCAGAACAACATTCGCGTGCAGACTGGTCACGTGCAGGTGCGCGGGGAATCCTATGATGAGGACAAGGTCAGCCTCAAGTGGGAGGATCTGTTAGAGGAGCCGCTGGGATTGGCCGCCCAGGCGCAGATGCTGGCGGAGGTGCAAGCGGCAGCGCCGGTGTTGTGGGCCGGCGGCATCCTGGGCACGGTCGAAGAGTCGGTCGGCGTGCGGGTGTTTGGCATAGACCCGCTTTCCGAGATGGCGGCGCCCTTTCGGGAGGGTTTGGTTGACGGCGAGTTCCTGACCCCCGATGACCGGAGCGGTGTCCTCATCAGCCAGAGGTCGGCTAAAAGCCTGGGGTTGGCCGTGGGCGATGACGTCAGCCTGCTGGTCAACACGTCAGGCGAGCAGCCTGACGAGGCGACCTTTACAATCCGTGGCTTGTACGACACTGGCCTTCCCGCCTTTGACGAGGCGACGATCTTTTTGCCCCTGGCAAAGGCGCAATCGTTCACGCGAGCGGGGGAGCGGGCCAGCGCGGTCGTGGTTCTGCTGCACGATCAGCAAGATGCCGACGCGGTTGCTGCAGCGCTGCGCGCGCCGGGCTTGGACGTGCTGACCTGGCGTGACCTTAACCAGATGATGCTGCAAGCTATGGAATCGTCGATGGGAATGTTGTACGTGTTA
>JAUWLF010000005.1 GCA_030613785.1 Chloroflexota bacterium
TGGGTGCACCGCACCCACGGTGACTCCGTCAGTTGCGACCGAGGAATCACTTGAGACGACAACCAGTGCAGCGCAGAAGCTGAGTAACGTGATCATAACCACCATCTACGACAACAACAGATATGACCCTCGCCTGCGCACGAGCTGGGGGTTCTCTTGCCTCATTGAACTGAAGGATACCACCCTTCTCTTCGATACGGGTGGCGACGGCGCGATGCTGTTGTCCAATATGTCAATACTGGGCTTGGATCTCCAGGAAATCGACCACGTGGTCCTCTCTCACATCCATGGCGATCACACTGGCGGGCTGGAGGCGATCCTAGCCACGGGAACCAAGCCTGTGGTCCATATCCCTAGTTCTTTCCCAGCCAGCTTCAAGGATCAGGTACGTGCCCGGACGCAGGCGCGATCGATCACCGATCCCACGAAGATACTGGACGGGGTCTACAGCACGGGTGAACTGGGCTCAGGCATCATCGAGCAGTCCTTGGTGCTGGACACATTGGAGGGACTGGTGGTCATCACCGGTTGCGCCCATCCTGGAATCGTAGACATCGTCACCAGGGTCAGAGAGGTGCACGATGGCGAGATTCATCTGGTGATCGGTGGCCTCCACCTGGGAGGGAAATCCCGAGGAGAGTTGCAGGACATTGCTGCGAGCCTGCGCCGCCTGGGGGTGCAAAAGCTGGCGCCGTGCCACTGCACAGGCGACGAAGCTGTGAGGTTGCTTGCAGAGGAATGGGGCTCCGACTTCATCGCCAACGGAGTCGGTCGAGTGATAGAGATTGGTGAGTGAGCCACATATTGCTTGTGAGAACGAATGAGATAAGATAGCCTTGTTGCAGGAGGGTTGAAGGCATGCCCATCTACGAATACCGCTGCACCACCTGTGGGGAGCTGACGGAGGTTCTCGTCCGTGGAGGCAGCGCGGCTCCCGATTGTCCCCAGTGTGGCAGTCCTCTCTTGGAGAAGCTGTTCTCGGCTCCGTACGTGATGACCGCAGAGACGGCTCGCCCCAAGGGTCGAACCTGTTGCGGGCAGGAGGAGCGATGCGCAACGCCACCCTGCTCCACCGATCAAGGCTGTAGGAGGAGGTAGTTGAAGAACGGTGACGAAGGGAGAGTAGCCAATGGGTGAGGAAGCCCTTTCGTGCGTTGAGCCTACGGCGGGTCCTATTGCGCCGTCCGCTCTAGAATCAGAAGCAGAGGAGAAGACAATGGAGGTTCAAATGGCGACTGCGACTGTAGGCAAAGAGGCTCCCGATTTCGAACTGAGCGCCTTTGTGGGTGGCGGTTTCAAGAACGTGAAGCTGTCTGACCACCGGGGCAAGTGGGTGGTGCTGTGCTTTTATCCTGGTGATTTTACCTTCGTTTGACCTACTGAGTTGTCGGCAGTTGCCGTCAAGTACGACGAACTGAAGGGGATGGACGCCGAGGTGCTGTCCATAAGCACAGACAGCCGCTTCTCACACAAGATCTGGCAAGAAGGTGAGCTCTCGGAACTGGTGGAGGGGGGCGTGCCCTTCCCCATGCTCTCGGACCAGGGTGGACGAGTGGGTACCATCTACGGTGTGTATGACGAGGCCGCTGGCGTCAACATCCGCGGTCGCTTCATCATAGACCCCGACGGAATAATCCAGGCCATGGAGGTGCTCACCCCATTGGTGGGCCGAAACGTGAGCGAACTGCTGCGGCAGCTAAAGGCATTCCAGCACGTGCGCGCCACAGGAGAAGCGACACCCTCGGGCTGGCAGCCTGGCAAGCCAACCCTCAAGCCAGGGCCTGACCTGGTGGGCAGAGTATGGGAGGTCTGGAAAACGGACATGGCCTTCTAGTGGCCGGCAGGCTGGATTTGAGGCATCCTATCTGGCCATGCACGTGTAACTCGCCACGTGGAAGAAGAATATGAGGTAGTCGTCATCCAAAAGCCCGTGAGTACGGGGGAACCTTGAAAGACAGAAAAGCCAAGCAGCAGGAGGTAGGCCAGATTGCTGCCCAGCTACGACAGCAGGGAAACAGGGTCACGCCGCAACGCCGAGCGATTCTCAGAATCATACAGGAGCAAGAAGGGCATCTCAGCGCCGACGAGATCTATTACCTGGCTCGAAGAGAGATCCCTCGCCTGAGTCTCTCCACGGTCTACAGGACGCTAGACCTGCTGAAGGACCTGCATCTGGTAAGCGAGTTGCACCTGGCCGGCAACCACTATCTCTATGAAGCTCAGTCGGGGGAGCACCAGCACTTGGTGTGCGTCAGTTGCGGCAAGGTAGTTGAGTTCCAGTGCCCTCATTGCAGTGAGACTCATCGTCAACTGGCCGGGCGACATGGGTTCAAGATCACTGGCAGCCGGGTGGAGTTGTTTGGGTACTGCCAGGAGTGTACCAGCGCCAGGTCGAACTAGCTACACCCGGCTCATCACCGAGGAAACCAGGCGGAAGGAAACCGAGATGATCTTGACCATCGCCAGCGGCAAGGGCGGCACCGGCAAGACAACGATAGCCGTGAACCTGGCACTGTCTCTTGCCTCTCAACAGCGTAGCCCCACACTATTGTTCCTGGACTGCGATGTGGAAGAGCCGAACGCTCATCTTTTCCTGAATCCAGTGATCACAGCGCGAGAGGATGTGGCGCTCATGATTCCACGGGTTGACGACGCCGTCTGCGCCCATCACGGCCGCTGCTCCCAGGTCTGCCAGTTTCATGCCATTGCTGCATTGCCCAATACCACGATGGTTTTCCCGGAGTTGTGCCACGGCTGTGGCGGATGCACGCTGGAGTGCCCCGAGCAGGCCATCAGCGAGGTGCCTCACGTGATCGGCGTGATAGAGGAAGGTCATTCTGGGTCGATCAGCTTTGCCCATGGCATCCTCAACGTCGGCGAACCTATGGCCACACCGATCATCCGGCAGCTCAAGAGGCGAATAGGCAGTGACTATGATCTCTCCATCCTGGATGCTTCACCTGGGACGGCGTGTCCGGTCGTGGAATCCATGAGGGGCGCGGATTTCGTCCTTCTGGTTACCGAGCCCACACCGTTCGGGCTCCATGACCTCCGGCTCGCTGTGCAGGTAGGGCGTGACGAGCTGGGTCTCCCTGTGGCGGTGGTCGTCAACATGGATGGAGTGGGAGACAAAGGTGTGGACGAATACTGTGCCAGCAAGGGCATCCCCATCCTGATGCGCATCCCCTTGGACCGTCACATCGCCGAGGCGTACTCCAGGGGGATCCCCATGGTGGAGGCGCTGCCTGAATACCGTGACCAGTTTCGCCAGCTATTCGCACGCATAGGCCAGGAGGCAGAATCGTGAAACAACTCGCTATCCTGAGTGGCAAGGGAGGCACCGGAAAGACCACAGTTGCCGCTGCTTTGGCGCACCTGGCATCTCAGGACGTCCCAATCGTGATCGTGGATGCGGATGTGGACGCCGCTAATCTGGAGTTGGTTCTGTCGCCAAAGGTTCAGGAGGAGCACCCCTTCTACAGCAGCAAAGTGGCAGTGATTGACGAGGAGCTTTGCGAGGCGTGCGGAGAGTGCTACGATGTGTGTCGCTTTGACGCCGTCACCCCGCCCGAAGCCAGATCGGATTCCGATGCCTACGTCATAGACCCCCTGGCCTGTGAGGGCTGTGCGGTGTGCTATTATCGCTGTCCCGCCGAGGCCATCCGCTTGGACGAACCCCAGGACGGCCTATGGTTCCGCTCAGACACCCCCTTCGGGCCCTTGGTGCATGCCCACCTTCTTGCTGGTCAGGAGAACTCTGGCAAGCTCGTCAGCGAGGTCAGGGAGCAGGCGAGGAAGATCGCCACCGCTGGGGGACAGGCATACCTCGTCATTGATGGGCCCCCGGGCATCGGCTGTGCCGTGATCGCCGCTGCCACCGGCGTGGACCTGGTTCTGGTCGTCACCGAGCCAACGGTGGCTGGCGTTCACGACCTAGAGCGAATGCTGGCCGTGACGGAGCACTTCAACATCCCACCCCTTGTCTGCACTAACAAGTGTGATATCAATCTGGAGAAATCACACGAGATCGATGATTATTGCGCCCGGCGCGGCATCGCTGTGGTAGGCCATGTCCCCTTCGATACCGTGGTAACAGAGGCTATGGTCCAAGGAAAGCCGGTCACAGCCTACGAGGATGGGCCTGTCAGCCGCGAACTGCGCAACGTCTGGGAGCGTGTAGAGGCCCACTTGGCGAGCAGTTGACAGAGCAGCCTAATTCTGCTTGCCCAGGGTCAACCGGTCGATCGCCGACCTTTGAGTTGCACCACCACAGTTCCCAGTATCACCAACCCCAGGCCGACTCCGCTTGCAAGCGTCAGGCGCTCTCCCAGGAACAACCAGGCCAGTACAGCAATCTCCACCACCATCGCATTGGCGATCATGCTTGATTCTACTGCTGTGAGCGTCCTGAGAGTCCGATTCCAGAGCACGAAGGTGAAGGAGGTGTTGGCTATACTGAGCCAGAAAATCATCAGCCAGTTGGTGAGACCTATTGAAGGCATACCTTCGGCAGCCAGACCGCTGACCAGCAAGACGATGCTACCCGCACCCATGCTCACCACAGTCATCAAGAGGGGAGACACAACTCTGGATCGAGCGATGCCTCGGCCCAGAATCGCGGCGATGGAGTAGGATAACATCGAAACCAAGGCCACTGCTATCCCTACAAGCTCGCCCAAGGGGATACGAACCGGATGGAAGTACAGATAGCCTCCCGACAAGGCGCATGCGATACCACACCATTGCAGGCGTGTGGGGGCCTCACGAAGTGAAATCCCACTCAGCAAAGCAATCGTCACCGTACCGAAAGTGAACAGCAGCATGGTAGTTACTGCAGGCAGGTACGAAAGCGCGACATATTGCGCTCCAGGACTTACCATGTAGATGAGCAAACCCAAAGCCGTCAACAGGAGCCAGTGGCGCTTGGCAAGACTGCGTAGAGCCTGGCGATTGGCGCGGGTCAGGGCAAAAGGGACGAGGACAAGGAAAGCCAGGAAGTAGCGCAATCCTGCAAAGGTCAGGGGGCCAATGTCGCGCAGGCCGAACTTGATCAAGACCCAGGAGGACGACCAAAGAGAGATGACGAGCAGCGCCTGGAGGACAGCAACCAGGCGAGCAGGCAGCACACTCTTGCTCATTCCTACTCTAGTCGGTCTCAGCAATGAGGATGTCGTTGAGTTTGCAGTTCAATGGAGTCGCTCCAACACGGAGTCCTTCCAATGTTAGGTGGTTCGCGCGAGCAGCTTGTCCCACTCCTCTCGGGCCTTGGCTAGCACGCCTCTCTCGTTCTCGTAGGAGCATCGTTCGATCGCCCGGTCTACATGAAGCCAGCGTGCCTCGTCAACCTCCCAACCGTGATCGCCCACGTCGCCACCTGTGTGGGATAGCAGGTAGTAGTGAACGAACTTGTGATACAGGACTTTGGTGGCCGAGTCCCTGTACCAGTACTCGATGTAGCCTAGCTCGGCCACTGGCTCACAGAACAGGCCAGCCTCCTCCCTCACCTCGCGTAAGGCTGCCTGTAGAGGTTTCTCGTCCTTCTCGATCAGCCCTTTCGGCAGTCCCCACACCTTGCCCTCCCCAGTTGCTATCAGGACCACCCACATGTCGCCATTCCTCGGCTGATAGACGACGCCTCCCGCGGATCTCTGGACCTTGGCTTTGCCCATTCGTGCACCCTCAGCGTGACCGCCGCTCGACGTGTTCACAATCATAGCGGCGGCCTGGCTCCCAGTCAAGCAACCTCAGCCTGCTCTTGGGGCCCTTTCCGGAGAGGAGGAAAGCTGCTATACTAGGTGTTGCCACGAATAGGCTCGCAGTAGCACCGGCGCAGGTACATGAGTAGTGGCAAGGATCCTTGCTGAATGAGAAGGCCTGACTCGCCAAGAGTACTGGAACTCAGCCCCATAGGTCATGTGGAGAACGGAGTCCACCCGGGGCACGAGGTCACCTGGGAAGAGATTGATTCCAAGATACTCATCTACCCAGAGTGGGCAGAGGGACTCGAAGGGTTAGACGAGTTCTCTCACATCGTCGTGCTTTTCTGGTTGGATAGACCCAGACAGGAAGGGACACCTCTGAAGGTGCACCCAGAGGCCAGAGAGGACCTGCCGTTGGTGGGCGTGTTTGCCACCCGCAGCCCGATACGCCCGAATGCCATCGGCCTGACGGTGGTAGATCTGCTGTCGAAAGACGGCAACACGTTATGCGTCCAGGGTCTAGACGCGTACCACGGCACGCCCGTACTGGACATCAAGCCGTACCTCGTCCGCGGCGACATGAAGTGTGGAGCCGCAATACCCAAGTGGCTCCGGCAGCTGTGGGAAGAGCAGGACACTAAGGGATGACGGGGTTAGCGTAGCAGTAGCAGCAGCCACTGGGACAGTGCATGGTATAGGAGCCCATGTCCACGCTGGGGGTGCACCCGCATCCAGGCCGCTGCCCTCTGTCTTTGCCAGTCGGCGCCGGGAGCCCTAGAGGATGAAGCTGAGTCAGCAACTCGCCATCAATGCACTTCGAGGGCATCGCGACTCCCTCTCGCAGGCTGTGGTCGCTACAGGCGTGGATGGCGAGCCCCAACGGTTCGGCCAAGGAGACTAGTTCCCGCACCATCCGCAGCCGGTCAGCTAGCGGCGGGTCATACCAGTCCCATCCCTTCCGCCGTCGCACCTTGCGGTACAAGGTGGCGAAGGAGATGCAAATAGTCCGCGCCGTAGGCAGCACATGCCTCCAGTATGCCCCTCCCTTGCGGGAAGTTGCTCCTGATCTGACCATCGTCGCGCCAATGAACGATGGGGTCGAACCACACGGTCACCCGTCGAGGATCACCGACCAACTCGATCAACTCGGGCACCTGTTCTACGACCTCAGTCCAGGAGCTAATGCTAGGCTCCAGAGCAGTTCCCCCGAGGCCGGTAATGGTTAGGTGACAGAAGAGCTGATCATACGTCGCCAGGGCGTGGCACAGGCCCCCCTCATCGCCCAGCACGCGGGAGAAGTCCTTCGACCATAACACCAGGGTCTGCACGTCTTCTGGCCGGAGCGAAACCAACCTGATTCGTCCACTGTAGGGCTGCGGCACCTCTACCTCGCCGGCGCGAATGCCCTCAGCTAGCCAGCGGGGAAAATGCATCGGTAGGTCCGTTCGTCGTGAGGCGGAAATCACCTGTCTCATAGGAACGTGGCGTCATTTGTCGGAGGGCTGCGTCCTTTCCCGCTCGTAGTGTGTGCGCTTCAACGGGGCACACCGTGGGCCGAAGCCCTTACTACAAACGATCAGCCCTCTCCTAGCAGCTCCTCCGCTCTCCTCACTATGTCGTCGGGATCCGCCAGGGGTCCTCTGCCTTCGATGCCGGTGGCGAGTCTGCCCACCTTGGGTCCAACGAAACTGTACCCCAGTTCCTGTAGCCTTCTGATGTTCTCCTGGACCACGAGATTCTCATACATGTTCACGTTCATGGCAGGTGCAATGAGCACGGGGGCCCTGGTGGCCATCACCGCGCAGGTCAGTATATTGTCGGCGATACCGTGCGCGATCTTTCCAATCGTATTCGCCGTCGCAGGAGCTATCAGAAACAGATCTGCTTTCTCGGCCAGACTGATGTGCTCGATCTGCCACTCGGTTGAGGGATCAAACATGTCCACTATGACAGGCTTCCCCGTGAGGCTGCGGAAAGTCAGGGGACCAACGAGCTTAGTGCCAGCCTCAGTGATCACCACTATCACATCGGCACCTTTGCTCTGCAACTTCCTGGCCACAGTAGGCGCCTTGTAGGCCGCGATGCTCCCTGTAACGCCCAGTACGACCGTTTTCCCTTCTAATGACATCTACCACCTCCTGATCGAGCACTCGCTAGCCAGAATCGGACCTCGTTCTCTCCGCCACGGCATCCAGCAACATCCGAGCGATCTCCTGTTTTCCCTCCGCCATGTCCTCCACGTCGCCAGCTTGATTCACCATGTATCCCACATGATGCCCCTGCTCGATTTCGCGGAGATCATTGGCTAGCACGAGGTCTGCTTTGTTATTCGTCAGTGAACGGTGAGCCGCCTCGATCAGCTCGTGCCTCGTCTTGTCCACCTCCAGCTTGAAACCGACGAGGATGGTCTCAGGCTGAAGCTCCTTGATGACCTTCACCACTTTGGGGGTCCGAACCAGTCTTATCCACCACTCTTCCTTGCCGGATCGCGTCTTCTCGTCAGCGTATCTCTCGGGCACATAGTCCAACACTGCCATGGAGTGCAATACGGCATCATACCGCTCTCTCCGCAACTGCTCTTTGATGGCTTCCATCAACTCATCCACCGTCTCCACCTGCAACAGTCTGAGACGGGAGAAGGATTCTGCACCTATGACCTCGGGGTCCGGGGTCAGGCTACCCTTGCCATAGACAAACGTGACTGAGGCACCCCGCGACAGCGCCTGTGTGGCCATGACGACTCCCAAGCGACCGGTCGACTTGTTGGTGATGTAGCGGACTGCGTCCAGAGGTCCTCTCGTGGGGCCTGAAGTGATCAGTATCTTCTTTCCGACGAGATCTCCCACTCTTCCTCCTGCTCTGGCTGTGCAAGTCCATATCTCTTGTACTCTGAGCGACAAGGATGATCCCAGGCGACCAGCAACTCCCGTTCTGTCAGCCTGGCGATGAGGGACCAGATGGTCCCAAACACGTCGTCGAAATCCGTGCCATTCTCGGGCGGATCGTGGTTTCCTCGACAGATAGGCGACTGGTGCTCCCTGAGTAAGTCCTTGACCATGAGCTCGTCCACCTGTCGTCCCCTGTCTTGCAACATCTGGGACGCCCGACGGTATCGGACCAGCGAGCGACGCTGTCTCCGTGCATCCTCCTCCGAAAGCTCTTCCTCAGGCGCTTCCCTGCCTGGCAGGTGATTCGTGGCGAGGATGAACCCATCTTCAGGCTCTCTGATCGTCACACCATTGGGAAGAGCCTCAGCGACTACCGCCCGCCCCCGGGCATCAGCAATAAGGTAGTTGAAAGCCCCCAGATGCGGTACGGAGGTGACGAAATCGCAAGCTTCTCTCACATCCCGACACGTATCCAGCATAATATCAGTGACCAGATGCCATTGCAGCCCAGGCTCTGTGCTCCTTTGCCGGGGCAAAACGGCTAGAAAGACCCCCAGACCCTGATCGTTCAAGCCGTCCGGGCTGCCGGCCCAATGGTGGGTCACGGACAAGCTACGAAAGGCGCCTTTCGGATTGATGCTTCGCAGTTCACGCCATTCTCTGGAATAGTAATACCAATCATAGTTCCTGCCAACGATGAGCGAGCGGTCCCTCGTGTGGGACGGGAGAACCGCCAAGTTTGTGCACCCCATGTGGGGCAGCGAGTCCCTGGCATAGAAGAAGGCCTTGAAGTCATCGGCGTTGAGCCCGCCGCCCTCTATCATACCCTCCACCTTGTCAAGGAGGGGAGCATGCCTGTCGCTGATCAGAGCTTCACAACGCCGCGCCAGGCTAACCAGTTCGTGATCGGCCTGAGGAACGTGCAAGGACCTGAGCCTGGCTCCCATCCGCAGTCCGATCTCGTAATAGCTACCCTGCAAGACCTTCACTCCAGGTCTTAGGTTCCCGGCCGTCAACTCCGCATCGCCCTCAGTTCATCTATCAAAGCTGGGAGCACCTTGTGCAGGTCGGCCACGATGCCCACGTCGGCGACCTTGAAGATGGGAGCGCGCGGATCGCTGTTGATAGCCACAATGAACCTGGCCTCCTTGATCCCTAGATAGTGCTGGATCGCGCCAGAGATGCCACAGGCGATGTACAGATCAGGGGCTACGGCTGTGCCGCCTGCTCCGCCTACCCAATACTGCTTGGGGACCCAACCTTCGTCGAAGGCCCCCCGAGAGGCTCCAACTGCACCTCCCAGCTCTTTGGCCAGCTCTTCCAAAAGTTGAAAACTCTCCGCGCTGCCGAGCCCCCTGCCTCCTGCCACCACGACTTTCGCTTCCCCCAAGGCGGGCCTCGACTCCTCCTTCACTGATTCCAGCACCTGAGCTCTGATCTCACCCTCGGCCACCGCGACTACTATTCTGTCCAACTCTCCCGTTCTCGATTCGTTGGGAGGAAAAGGCTCAACAGCCCCGATACGCACTGTAGCCATTTGCGGGCGCTTCTGAGGGCAGGCGTTGGTCTCCATGAGTCCGCCGTCATGAGTAAGACGAGTGCCTAACAGAATCCTCTCCGCCTGATCCACTTCCAGAGTTGTGCAATCCGGCAGGAGTCCGGTGTCAAGGTGCTGTGCAAGCCGCGGTGCCAGATCGTTGCCCACGTCGGTGGCTCCGAAGAGAACGATCTCCGGCCTCTTCTCGTTGATGAGATCAGCCAAAATCCGAAGGTAGGCCTGTGTCCGATACTGACCCAAGGCCTGATCTTCTAACACGTAGACTGTGTCGGCTCCCCGCCATATCAACTCCTCGGCGAGTCCACTCACGTTCTCACCTATCAGAACGGCCTCGGCCCGCACGCCTAGCAGGTCGGCCAAGTCCCTGGCTGCTCCCGTGAGCTCGTAGCTAATAGGTGCCAGCATCCCCTCCTCCACCTCAGCTATGGCCCAAACGTGCATGTGTTCTGCAACTTCCTCCATCGGTGTTAGCAATTCATCCCACATGTCTATTCCTCCATATGCTGTGGACTTGGATGGGAGTTATGTCTAGTGGCGGGAACGTAGGTCCGCAGACGGCCCCAGACTGGAAACTCCTCGACTGCTCAGGATCACGATCTTTGCCCCTGCGAGAGGGCCGTCTCAGTCAGGATTGGACAATCACGGCTGGCTGTACGTGTCATGGTTCAAAGACCGCAGCATGTCTCGCGCATGCTGAGAGACCTCTACGTGCTGCATCCGACCACCTACGCAACGCGCTGGGACTGGTCAGGATCAGACTGAATCCTCTCCAACACCTTCCCGACCTCAGTTACATCCTGGAGGACGAAATCCGCGCCGTCCCCAGCAGCCTGACTGCCTATCAGAACCGTGATCATCCCCAAGTCCTTGCCTGGCTTCAGGTTGCGCAACCGATCCTCCACCAAGATGCACTCTTCAGGCTGTGCACTCAGGATCTCGAGGACCTTCCGGTAAGCCCTGAGGTCAGGTTTGGGCAGGTACTCCAGGTCCCTGATGTCGATTACCCGCGAGAAATGCCTGTCAATGCCCAAAGCCCGTAGTACGCGCTGGGCGTGCTCAGTAGTGGCGTTTGTGAAGATCACTTTCCTAGCCTGTAGCTCTTCCAGCATCTGATCCAGGCGACTGTTGGGCTTCAGGAACTCCTCCACCGGGAGATCGTGAACGAAAGAGAAATATTCCTCCACGTCGAAGTCGTGGTGTAGGAACAGACCCCTGCCTGTTGTGCCGTAACTTTCGTAGTACTCGAGGCGCAACTCTGACACAGTCTCCGGATCAATACCCATGCGCTCAGACATGTATTCGGTGATGCGCCGGCTCACAAGGTCCATCAACCCGGTATCTTTAGGGTACACGGTCTCGTCTAGGTCGAACAGTACATTCCTAATCGTGTTTTCGCGTTCCAATGCAGTCCTCGTTTTCTGTCAATTCTGCAAGACCATCTGCCGCGCTGCCCGTTCCTCCCGAATCGAGAAGTAGATGCCGCTCAGGATCAATGTCGCCCCACCAACCTTCAGCAGCGTTGGCACCTCGTGAAGGATGAAATAGGCCAGGATCGTCGAGCCCACGGGTTCCCCCAAGATGGTGACAGCAACCACCGCCGCTGAAACATGCCGCAGCGCCCAATTGAAGGAAGAGTGCCCGATGATCTGGGGCACGACAGCTAGAAGGACGAACATCACGTATGTGTGTGGCGAGTATCCCGTGAAGCTCTGCTTGGTCAGTACACACATCAGCACCGCAACGATCGCCGCCATCGAATAGACAATGGAGATGTAGGCCAAGAGGGACATCTTGGGCCTGAGCCGTCTCCCCGCCATCAGGTAGCCCGCGGCCATCATAGCTCCCACGAGTGCCAGGAAATCTCCCCAGAGGGCCTCTCCACCCAAGGCTAGGTCGTCCCAACCGATGACGATGCCCCCAAGCACGGCCAGGATAATACCAGCGAACATGCCCGAGCTTACTCGGTCCCGAGTGAAGAGATAGGAAGCTATGCCGACGAATAGCGGATTCGTGGTCACAAAGACCACGGAACTGGCTACCGTTGTGTAATTCAGCGATGCTATCCACAAGGCAAAGTGCAAACTCAGCAGGATCCCCGACACCAGGGCATACAGCAGGTCCTGCTTGTCCAAACGCTTCACCTCTCCCCAGCATCGGAGAAATCCCACCGGTGCCACGATCAGGGAAGCCAGCGTTAGACGGTAGGCGGCGATGACCAGAGAGGGAGCCTCGGCCAAGCGGATGAAGATGGCGGCGAAGGACACTGCCACCACACCGGCCAGCAGAGCAATATAGAGCCGAGCATCATCTGTGACTGTTGTGACTGTCATCTCCGATCAGAGGTTGTCACGACCGTAGACGATGTTGCCATCGAAGACAGTCGCCAGCACGCGAGTATTCACCATCTCCCCAGGCGGTACGTGGAATATGTCTTGCGACAGAATCACCATGTCGGCGAGCTTTCCGGCCGTGATAGATCCCTTTTTCTTTTCCTCCCCGGAGGCATACGCTGCTCCTAGTGTATAGCCGTGTACCGCCTCAGCAATCGAGAGGCACTCCTGAGGGTGCCAGCCCCCTTCGGGCTCGCCGTCGGCTCGCTGCCGGGTTACAGCGGCATGAATCCCTACCAAGGGATTCATGGACTCCACGGGCGCATCGGATCCGAAGGCGAGTCGGGCCCCCCCGTCAAGTAGAGACTTCCATGCGTAGGCCCCGTCCCCTCGACCCGCCCAATACCTTTCAGCGAGAACAACGTCCGAGGTGGCATGGATCGGCTGCATGGAAGCTATGATATCCAGCTCTTTGAAGCGGGGGATATCAGTGGGATGAAGGAGTTGGGCATGCTCGATACGGTGCCGCAACGTCATTCCCGTGTCCTTCTGCCTTTGTTTGGCGAAGGCGTCCAACACGCGACGGTTAGCCTTGTCGCCAATGGCGTGTACCGCACAGGCGATTCCACCAGCAGCAGCGCGCTCCACGACGCTCTCAAGCTCATCTTGGCTGATAGCAGCCACACCGAGATTCCCTGGCTGACCCGTGAAGGGCTCCAACATCTCTGCGGTTTGCGAGCCCAGTGTGCCATCGGAGAAGACCTTCACGTTGCCAATGCGCAGACGCTCATTCCCGAAGCCGCTCCTGAGACCCACCTTGATCACCTCATCCAAGTTGTCGCGGGGGATCATCATGAAAACGCGAAGTCCCAGCTCACCTTTGTTCAGCATCTCTTGGTAGTCGCTCAGCGACTCGCTGCCGTCGCAATCGTGGATGCCTGTCAACCCCAACGTCTGGGCCTCTCCAATCGCCCCTAGCAGGGCTTCCTGTCGCGTCTCTGGCCCCGGGAGTGGCGTGACATCATTGATCAGATGCATGGCCTCCTCCTTGAGAATGCCCATGAGTTGCCCCGTGTCCTCATCCCTCTCCAGCACGCCGCCAGGTGGATCTGGCGTCTCCTCATCAATGCCCGCCATCTGCAACGCCAACGAGTTGGCCCAGATGACATGCCCATCTTTCTTCGTCAAGGCTACAGGGTTATCGGGCGCCACGCGATCCAAGTCCTCTTTGCAAGGCGATCCGGCGTCCTGCCAGTCTGCGTCGCTCCAACCCCAACCGAGGACCCACTCCCCAGACACCGCGCGCTTTACGTGCCTCTCAACCCTGGTCAGGGTCGCTTGCAGCGAGAAAGCACCATCCAACAGCACCCTCGTCGAACTCAGAGCATGCCATAGGAAATGCAGGTGGCAATCGATGAATCCCGGCAGCACAGTTCTGCCCCCGAGATCAATGACACTCCATTCTTTGCCCTGCTCTACTTCTCTCAGATCGTCGTCTTTGCCGACGGCGAGGATCCGTGAGCCACGGACGGCCACGGCTTCGGCGCGAGGAAATGCAGGGTCCATAGTATACACCTTGCCGTTCAACAGCAGTAGATCATCGCTCATGCTGCAGTGTCTCTCCTGACTTCACGGGCCAAGCCAAAGGCCGACTTCCCGTCTTGCGTCTTCCGGCTTCGGCAAGTTCGATTCACTACTGAAGAACCCCTTTTCTCTTCAGCTCGCCTAGCAGCTCTCTGGCAGCCTGAGAAGGCTCACCGGTGATCAGCCTGGCTAGCACCCTCTCAGGTCCGGCGAGGGTACCCCTCACATCGGTCGTGGTGCTCTCCTCTATCTGCTCGGGGGTCAGGCCCAAGTCCTCTATCCCCCAAATGGTGACCGTCTGCTCGTCGTACGCGGCTATGGACCCTGGCAGGCTGGGAAAGCGAGGCTTGTTGGCGCCCTCGTCGATGGACAAGAGAGCAGGCAAGGGGGCCTCTATGGTCGCGTAACCGTCCGAGAGCTTGTGTCTGGCAGTGATTTTCCCTTCTCCGACGACCAGATGGCTGGCCATCGTGATCTGAGGCAGATCGAGGTGCTGCGCCAGTCGTGGCCCAAACTGCCCGCTCCCGTCTCCCAGGGCTTTGTGCCCCGTGAAGATCAGATCGTAGTCGCCGATCTTCTGCATTCCCTTGCCCAGTATGAGGACCGCCGCGGAGACATCCACGTCTAAAAATGCGTCATCAGTGAGCAAGACGGCTTCATCAACATCCATGGCTAGTGCTTCCCTCAAGATGTCCTCCGCCTCGACGGGACCCATGCTTATCACCACCACCTGAGCAGCCTGTTCGTCCTTCAACTTCAGAGCTTCCTCAAGGGCGTACCTGTCCCCAGGATTCATCATCATCTCCGCGCTGCGGGTGTCGAGGATCCCTCGCGAACGGCTCACCCGCACCGTGGTTGGGTCGTAGACCTGCTTGATGGCTGCGATGACCTTCATACGTGGACTCCTCCTATGGCTCTATCTGTACGCCCAGCTTTCGGAAGGCCTCCATGGCGATGACGACACGCTGTATCTCATTGGCACCTTCGAAGATCTCCGTGATCCTGGCATCGCGGTACATCTGTTCCACTGGATAGTCCCTCATATATCCCAGAGCGCCGTGTATCTGCACACCCTTGTCCACCACCCGGGCCAGCACCTCCGAGCCGAAGAGCTTGCAGATGCCGCCCAGCTGCCTGTAGGGCCGACCAGAGTCGGCCAGCCAGGCCACACGATACACCAGGGAGCGTAGGGCCTCGATCTCGGTAATCATATCGGCGACCATGAACTGGATGGCTTGCTTCTGAGCTATGGGCACGCCGAACTGCTCGCGATACTTGGCGTATTCGAGAGATACCTTCAGCACTCCCTCGGCCCCTCCGAGGCAGCCGGCACCCAACCCATGGCGACCATGATCGAGCGTGCGCATCGCGGTCAGAAAACCCATGCCTACCTGTCCAATCACGTTCTCGGCGGGCACGCGACACCCGTCGAAAACCAGCTCCGCCGTCGAGGAACCGACTATGCCCATCTTCTCGTCGATGGTTCCAAGTGAGAAGCCAGGGAAACCCTTCTCCACCACGAAGGCGGTGTGTCCTCCCCGATAGCCCATCGTCTTGTCAGTCACGGCGAAAACGCTGAACACCTCGGCATCCACCCCGTTGGTGATCCATATCTTCGTCCCATCGAGGATGTAGCTATCACCCTCCCTCACCGCTGCGAGACTTATGGAGGCGGCATCGGAGCCGGCGTTGGGCTCGGTGAGGGCGAAAGCAGCGATCTTCTCACCTGTGCATAGAGCAGGCAGGTATTTCTGCTTGAGTCGCTCGCTGCCGTCGAGATGGATGGCCATAGCACCGATACTGGAGTGAGCGCCCACGAGGACGGCCACCGAGGGGTTGCCTTTCATCAACTCCTGCATGAGGATACAGTACCCCGTTTCCCCCGCTCCGGCTCCACCGTACTTGGTGGGGAAGGGCACGCCGAAGAACCCCAACTCGCCCATCTGCTGGCGCAGGTCAAGGGGAATGGTGTGCGTCTCCTCTATCTCTCGAGTCCTGGGTGACATCTCCTGTTCGGCGAACTCCCGCACTGCGTGGCGCAGCAACTCGTGCTTCTTCTCAAAAGTGAAATCCATGTTCCACCTCCGCAGCTCCTTCGAACGGACACCGGCCGATCCTACCTCACCGCAAACGTGGCACTTCTCTCGAAATGCCCATCCAAGTACACCTCCACACGGTATCCTCCCTTTGGCCAGTGATTGGGGCTGGTCAATTCAAAACCCACACAACCAAAGCCGCCCGCGTCCACCTGGTAGTTGATCTCTTCAATGAACTGCTCGCCGAAATACCACCGACTGGTCACCGTCGATCCGGTGCGCAGGTTGGAAGCCTGCACTGAGCAGTAGAACGGACGATCCGCGGGGAAAGTCGTGACCTCGTCAACGGGGCAGTAATCAGCATCAAGGGCCGTGGTCAAGACAATGTCATTGATCGAGGAGCCACCAGCGAAAACATCACACGCAGATAGCAAGACGACCAAGACGGCCATGACGCAAAGCTGGCACCCCAGCCTAAGGATCACTCTCAGTCTCCCTCTTTGCCCGCCCTTCGGGGCAGGCTAACGATACCATCGATCCTTAAGACTGTCAAGGCCTCCAAGAGAGAGTGTTGAGGAACACCCACCGGATTGTGCGAGCGTGGCAGGAGGGTCGCTCTGGCAGCAGCAGACGATGGCCTGCCCGCCTCGTCAAGACGAAGCCTGAGGTGCTGGCCGAACGGCGACGCCGGCACAACGGCACCACGTATTCCATCTAGTTGGATCCTTTTGATTACGGTGCGGCGAGAGGTTCTGAAGGTCCTAACCGTCTCTGACACGTTGTCTCCGTGGGCAAGGACTAGGTCGATCATCGATGTGCGAAGGACTTCACGGTTCGTGGAATCTCTGATGCCGTCGCAAGACGATTGACTTGGGGTCGCAGAACCACCTCGGTGGGTGACGAAAGCTGCGGTTGCCTGGGGATCGTAGTACATCTACGACCCAAGGAGATTTCCGCAGGCTGCAAATCGTGTTCCCGACGAGTTCTAATGGTGTTTGCACGCTGCCTATCCCGATGCTATAATGGATTGACGTCTGGCACCGTAAGAGGACCTAGACAAGAGGTCTTGGATCTCTGGGCACGCTCTGCTGTACGCAGCGGTTCGCAGGTCTGCCAGAGGGGTGTGGGTCCATGAGATGAGCGAACCTACCTGGAAGAAGTACCTTACAGACTACAACGAGGGTCTCGGGCTGGTCTATGAGCGCCTGGTACTCAACGACTACTTAGACCGCCTACTGGACTCCCATGGTGTCGAAACCGTACTCGAAGCACCCTTGTTCGGCATGGCTGGTGTTTCCGGCATCAACAGCGTTCACCTGGCACAGCGGGGCTGCGACGTCACCCTGGTGGATGTGAATGCCGAGCGACTGGATGGCATCCAGCGCATTTGGGCGGAACTGGGTCTCCAGTGCCGCTTCGTCCTCCAAGGGGACCTGAGTCATTTGCCCTTCGACGATGATTCCTTCGATCTGGCCTGGGAATGGGCTGGCCTGTGGTACCTTCCTGACGCTGCCGGGCTGCTCGAGGAACTTGTGCGGGTCTCCAGAAATCTCGTCTTCGTGGCTATGCCCAACAGACTGCAAGTTGGGTACTGGCTGCGCAAACTCGTGGTGGACAAGGAGTTCTTTGCCGGCGTGGATGAGCGATGGGTGAACATGGGTCTCATCAAGCGCACTCTCGAAGGGCGGGGCCTGACGATCGTCGAGGAGGGAGTACTGGACGTGCCTCCCTGGCCAGACACGGTGATGCCGGCCGCGGAGCTGCTGAGACGCCTGGGCATCAAGTCCAAGAAGCTAGAGCGACAGTTCAGCGGCGACGACTGGCGTTGGAGCACGATGGACTACTACCTCGGCAGAAGACCAGAACTCGAGGATATCATCAACCGCTACGCCATCCTGGAGAGGATACCCCTACCTTGGCGAGTGAAGGTGGTCTGGGCTCACCACCGGTATGCGTTGGGGAGCAAGAGGTAGACCAGGTATGAGGATCATGGTCACCGGGGGAGCCGGGTTCATCGGCAGTCACACCGTAGATGCCCTGCTGGCTCGCGGCGATGAAGTGGTGTGTATTGACGACTTCAATGACTACTACAGCCCCCGGCGCAAGCGAGAGAACCTGACCGTGGCCCAGACTTCCTCTTCCTTCCATCTCTACGAGAGCGACATCCGCGACTTCCAGGAGATGGACCGCATCTTCTCCATCGAGAAGCCTCAAAAGGTGATTCACCTCGCGGCCATGGCTGGGGTGCGCAACTCCGTCAAGTTCCCACTTCTCTACGAAGAGGTCAATGTGAGGGGCACGCTCAACCTCCTGGAACTGGCTTCCCGACATGGTGTCCGCAACTTCGTCCTCGCGTCTACGTCCTCCGTCTATGGAGCCAGCAAGGAGATACCGTTCAAGGAAGATAACGCCGCCATGAAGCCCTTGGCACCCTATCCCGCGACCAAGAGGTCGTGTGAACTCCTGGCCCACGTCTATCACCATCTCTATGGGTTGCACTGTACGGCCCTGCGCTTCTTCACCGTCTACGGGCCCAGGGGAAGGCCGGACATGACGCCCTATCTCTTTACCCAAGCCATATCCTTGGGCAGAGAGATAACCTTGTACGACGACGGACGGCCCCAACGTGATTTCACTTTCATCGAGGACATCATCGGGGGGGTGCTGGCCACTCTGGATGCCGACCTGCAGTACGAGATCATCAATCTGGGCAACTCGCAGCCGGTGGTCATGCGAGATTTCGTCACCATTATCGAGGATTTGCTGAGCCGACAGGCAGAGATCGTCTCTCCGCCGCTTCCAGCCACTGAGCCTCCTCTCACCTACGCGGACATCTCGAAAGCTCGCCGTCTGCTGGGCTACAACCCCACTGCCAGTGTGGAGGAGGGCATGCGCCGCTTCATCGACTGGTACCAGCAGGAGGCGGCCTGAGATGCTGGAACTCCTGCCTCGCCTGCCAGGGTACATGGCCTTTCGTCGCCTGGGGAAGCCAAGACTCCTCCCCTTCAACTTGGTGGTCAGCTTGACCTATCGTTGCAACTCACGGTGCAAGACCTGCAATGTCTGGCGCAAGTCCGCCGACGAGCTGACCACTGACGAATGGCACAGGATCTTCCGCAAGATAGGGAAGGCACCCTACTATCTCACCTTCAGTGGCGGCGAACCTTTCCTCCGTTCAGACATCGTGGACATCGTGAGGGCTGCCGCTGCATTATGTCAACCGTCCATCATCACCATCCCCACCAACGCTCTCTTGAGTCAGGTAGTCCCACAGAAGGTGGAGCAGATACTGGATGCTGCCCAGGGGATTCAGGTGGGTATCAACGTGTCTCTGGATGGTACTGGCCTGCACCACGATGCGATCAGGGGGGTCGATGGTGCGTACGAACGGGCGATGGAGACGTATCAAAGGCTGCGAGCTCTGAACCACCGTAACCTGACTCTAGGCGTTCACACCGTCGTCTCTCGCTTCAACGTAGCAGACTTTGCCCAGATCTACGAGGAGCTATCGAAGCTGGAGGCGGATTCTTACATCAGCGAGATGGCGGAGGAACGCGTCGAGCTGGGCACAACAGGCATGGATATCACCCCTTCCCCCCACGAGTATGCCCGGGTTGCTGACTTCCTGACGACCCAGATCAAGAACAGTCACTACTCAGGCCTGGCGCGAATGACACAGGCCTTCAGAATGAGCTACTACGAACTGGCGAAGAGAACGCTTATCGAGGAAAGGCAGGTCATCCCCTGCTACGCTGGCTTCTCGTCGGGCCACATAGCGCCGGATGGGGACGTCTGGGCCTGCTGCACCCGGGCCGAGCCTCTGGGCAATCTCAGGCAGACCGACTACGATCTGGCTCCCATCTGGTTTGGCGAGCGAGCGGAGGCCATGCGGCGCAGCATTGTGGCTGGAGAATGCTACTGCCCTATGGCCAACGTAGCCTATTCCAACATGCTCCTTCATCCACCGACGTTGCTGCGGGTAGCGCGCCGCGTGCTGTGGCCCTGAATACTCATTGCCGGCGCTCTGAGGTGTCCATGCTGCGAACAGCGCGACAACTCTATCACGAGCATTACCAGTTCGTCCTGTTTTCTGTTCTCTTCGTCGCCTTCCGCCTCATGACCCTACTGCTCTACCGCCCCGGTGGGTTCATCGCCGACTACTCCGACTACAACACCAGTTATCTTCCCTTCGCCCAGTGGTCGGACAGAGGTCTCTACCCGTTCATCCACTATTGGCTGGAATGGCCACCGCTGTTCTCTTGGCTGGTAGTGGGGGTCTACCGCTTGAGTCTCCTCATCCCGTCGTGGACCGATCCACGACTGTGGTACAACACCCTCCTAGGCCTGTCCCTCCTGCTCTTCGAACTAGGAAACTTCGTGATCATCTATCTGATAGCGTTGCAGCTCTACGACAGGTCGAAGGCCTTCACATGTGCATTGATCTACGCCTGTCTCTTCGCACCTCTTTACGTGTGGAGCGGCTGGAATGATTCGATGCCCCTCTTTTTCGTCCTGCTGGGCCTGTACCTCTTGTTGAGAGAGAAGGCCTCAATCGCGGGCATCATGGTCGGTATCGGTTTCTGGGTCAAGGTCACGCCCATCCTAGTCGTGCCTGTGGCGATGAGGGTCCTGCGCGGTATGCGACCCAAAGCCCTCTTCCTGGTCGCTACCTGCGTGACCCTAATACTCGTCGCGCTGCCTTTCCTGTGGGTCAACGCCGGCTTCCTGTGGGCATTCTTCGCCAACATGCTGGGCCGCTCGTCGTGGGAAACGATATGGGCTTTGCTGGATGGTTACTACTCCTACGGAGTGGTCACTGCTGATCGTTTGACCGTGCCCAGCGACTTCAGCACCCACCCTTCATCGCTTCCCTGGCCTCTGATCACCGTGGTCTTCGCACTGGTCCTGCTGTGGCTCTACTCTCGTCGGCTGGATTATGGGAACAAGCTGAAAATCGTGGCCCTAACGGGCCTCACCTTCAACCTCTTCACCTTGTACAGCAAGGGCTATAGCCCCCAGTTCATCGTGCAACTGATCCCCTTCGCGGTCCTGATGTTGCCCAACCTGAGGGGTGTAGGTTACATCATCCTTCTAGACACTGTCAACTTCCTCGAAGCCACGGTCTATTTCATCATGCTGCCGGGCGAGCACTGGCTCTTAGTGACCACCGTCGTCTTTCGAACTCTGCTGATCGTCGCCTTGTGCTCCGAATACGCCCTCATCCTCTTCGACGTGAGGTCACGAAGCATCATGACCTTGCAGCGCCGGGCCTCTGCCGCTTTGCTGATCTGCCTCAGCGTCGCCCTCTTGCTCCTCCTGTATCCGCTGGGACAAGCGTACCGGTCTAGCCGTTATGCCATGGAGGAGTACCAACCCGTGATGAACAAGGTCCGAGCCGAAGCTACTCCCGGGAAAGCGGCCATCATCCTGCTGGATGAGAGCCTGTACCAGCGTTTCTATCCGTTCCTTGGGCGACACGTAGCGGTGTACTGCTGTGCCCAGGATGAGCTGCTCCCCGCGATCGCCGCCGACTACGAGGGACTGCGGCTGTTCGATGCGGAATCCCAGGCAGACGAGGTGCCGATTTGGATTGAGAACAACCAGTTGGCAGTGCATCAATTCGACAACGGAGAGCTCTATCACTACTATGTCACTGAAAGGCACTGACAGGACTCTCGCCTTCGCCCTCTTCCTCTTCCTTCTCTCCATCTATCTGCTGACCTATAGCGGCTCCTTCCATTCCAGCGATGGACAGGCCATGTTCTCCGTCGCGGAGAGCATGGTGAGGCGTGGTGAGTACGACATCAACCAGATACGCTGGATGGGATTGCAGCAAGGAACGTTCGGCACTGACGGTGAACTATACTGCCGCAAGGGCCTCGCGAGCTCATTGGTGGCACTACCCCTGGTATGGCTGGGCATGGTGGTCCCGTTCTGGGGTGTGGTACAGACGGCCATGCTCCTGAATGTGATCGTCACAGCGCTGACAGGAGTCCTGGTCCTTTTGTATGTCCGGCGACTCGGATACGCGTCCTCCACTGCGGTGGCGACTGCATTGGTCCTCGGCCTGGGAACATTGGCCTGGCCTTATGCCAAGTACTTCTTCAGCGAACCTCTGACCGGGCTCTGCCTTTTGGCGGCAGCCTATGGGCTTCTCCACCTGACCTCGACGCAGGTCAGGTGGCCAAACCTCTGGCCTGCGGCCTTCTCGGGTTTCTGGCTGGGGCTCGCCATCGCTGCTCGCTTCGCCAACGCCGTGCTGATCCCCCTCTATCTGGGCGCGCTGGTGTTCCACATCTGGCGCAGGGATGAGTTGATCGATTGGTCGGCAATCCGCGCCAAACCCTCGCGACTGCTTTCGACGTCCTGGCGTGAGGTCTGCACCTTCGCGCTGCCCATCCTGCTATGGGGCGCCATCATAGTCGCCTATAACTACCTCCGCTTTGGAAACCCCCTCACCACCGGCTACTTGCCGGAGGAATCCTTCTCCGCTCCTTGGCTAACGGGCATCCTGGGCCTGCTGGCGAGTCCCGGGCGAGGTATCATCTTCTTCTGCCCCGTTCTGGTGGCTTGCATCCCTGCTGTTCCCTCGTTCTTTCGGCGCCACCGCCTTGAAGCCATGCTGCTCCTCCTGGTCAGCATCTCGTATCTCCTACTGTACGGCAAGTGGTTCATGTGGCATGGAGGCTTCGCCTGGGGACCTCGCTTTCTAGTGCCCATCCTTCCCTTGTTGACCATTACTCTCTCGCCTCTAATCGAGAGCTTGAAGGGGAGGTGGCTGGCAGCCTTCTGCGCACTACTCGGCCTGAGTGTGGCGGTCCAGGTATTGGGTCTCAGCGTCCATTTCATCCACCAGCAAGAGGCTCTGCTGGACACTGGCCTGCCTCTCTTCGACCCGACTACCTTCTTCACTCCCCGTTACTCGCAGATCTGGGGGGCTCTGGCCTTCTTGACTCCCGACAAGCTGGACTTCGCCTGGCTGCGGTCTTTCCCTCCTGAAGTGAGAGTGGATTGGCTTGCCCTGACCGTCAACGTGGCTCTAGTGATCCTGTCTGGGTGGGGGCTGATCCTCGGCCTCCGCCGCAGAGACATGTCCCAGCGCCGGGTGTGGACACTTCTGGTCATCCTGCTGTTGTTGATCGCCGGAGGCACAGCGGTCTCGCTCGCGCAGTACAAGAACGACGGCCACGCCGATTACGTCAGCATGCTGGAGCATCTGGAGGCCGGTTCCCTGCCCAGTGACGCCATCATCCAGAACTCCCCTCCAGAGACCGCGATCTTGCAGAACCACTACAAGGGACGCCTCCCATCCTACGGCCTCTTCGAGGGAGAGCAGCCCCTGTCCGCCGACACGCTGGCGTTGCTGGACAGGTTGGCGGAGGTCCACGAGCGCTTCTGGCTCATCCCGGACGGCCTTGCACCTGAGAGCAGCTCCCTGGACCGCTGGTTCACCGAACGAGGGTATTCTGCCAGGCATCAGACCTTCGGCCACGAGCGCCTGAGCCTGTACACCACACCATAACCGGCTGACTGCCTCGACACGAACCCTACCGCGATCACGAGCGGCCTCCAGCCTGGTTGCTACACCCCCTACGCTATGATAAGATTGGCAGCGACAAATCACGCACAAGGAGGGCCCCTGTGGCCGCTCTACTCCGAAGAAGAGCTCTGACTCATCTGCTCGTCATCTGCCTGTACGGCGTCCTCGCCCTGATTCTCACGTATCCTCTCGTGACCCGCTTCAACACCCACGTCATGGGCACCGACATCTGGGCCTTCGACGAATACACCTTCATCTGGACTATGTGGTGGTTCAAGCACTCCCTCCTGACCCTGAATTCCAGTCCCCTTCTCTCCAGCTATGTTTTCTACCCCTTGGGTATCAGCCTGGTGCTGTTCACGTTCAACTTCTTCAATGCCTTGATGTCCCTTCCGCTACAGCCTTTTCTCGGCCTGCCTGCGATCAGCAACCTGATGAACATCTTCGCCCTCACCTTCTCCGGCTTCGGAACCTACCTATTGTTGCGCTACCTTCTGCCCGGACAAGGCACGACGGAAGGTCGCAGATCACTGCCAGTTCACGCCGCTGCCTTCATCGGCGGATTGGTCTACGCTTTCAGCTCGTACCGTTTCGTCTACGCCGCGCTAGGCCACCACAACATGGTCAGCACCGAGTGGATACCCTTCTACACCTTGTTTCTCATCAAGACTATTCGGGAAGGTGGTTGGCGCAACGCCGTCACGGGGGGCGTATTTGCGACTCTCACCCTCCTCTGCGAACCCTTCCTAGGCATCTTTCTGGCCACCTTGACCTTGCTCTTGCTGATCTTCGCGGGGCGCCGTGCAGTCTTCAACCTCGGCTTCGCGCGGAGGTTTGGCTTGCTCGTGCTGACCGCGGCCGTCACGGTCTTTCCGTTGGGCTATCCGATGCTGAAAGAGTTGTTCAGCGCTGAGTACGCCATGAGTGGTTGGGGACACTCGGAGAAGCTGTTGGTGGACCTCTTTGGCTTCACCAACCCTACGTCCCTGCACCCCATCCTGGGCAACAACTGGACCCAAGAACTCACCATGGTGCGGGAAGGCACAGCCCGCTTCGTGGACGTGAATACCGTCTTCTTGGGTTGGGTGGTGATCGCCCTGGCCTTCTTCGCCAGTGTGAGGTATTGGGGACGCCTCAAGGTGTGGACAGTGGGAGCGATCACCTGGGCCATACTGGCCATGGGGCCCCTGCTGCACATCAACGGCCGTTCTACCTTCGACCTGGACGGGCTACTGGTCAATGTGCCACTGCCTTTCATCGCCCTCCACTATCTCCCGGTGCTGAGCGCCAATCGCGTGCCCAACCGCTTCAGTTGCATACTGATGCTCTGTCTGGCCGTCCTGGTGGGTTTCACCGCCCACGCCATCCTGCGCCGGATCAGAAGGCGGGGTCTGGTTCTCGGCGCAGCCTGTCTGTTGGGCATATTGGTCATGTTCGAACACCTCTCCTTTCCCGTGCCTTTGACCGAGGCCATAGTGCCTGACTGGTACTACACCCTGGCCGACGAACCTGGCGATTTCGCGATTCTGGAGTTTCCTCTGGGCTGGCGTAACAGTTTCGGCGTCATCGGCGTTGAGCGCACCCAGGCTCAGTACTACCAGAGCATCCACCACAAACGCTTGCCGTCCGGTAATATCTCCCGCAACCCACCGTTCAAGTTCGACTACTTCCGGGGCATACCGATCTTCGACTCCATCGCCCGGGTGCAGCTCTACGAGGAACTGGATCCCGCCCGCGTGGACCAGGACCGTCTCCTGGCCGACGAACTGGTCTACTTCTTCGATATCCGCTATCTGGTGTTCCAACCCCCAATCCCCAACCGTCCACCCTATTCCGATACGCGACCTGCGGTGGAGGAGTACGTGCAGCAAGTCTTCCCCGTGGATAGGATTCTCGAAGATGATAACGGCCTTACGGTCTACCGCGTGCAGCAGCCGGAGGTCCAGACGAGTATCGACATCGATTTCGGCACTGAGGCGGCCTATCTGTACCAGGGAGAGGGGTGGAGCCGCGATGAGATCATCGGCGATGCCACAGCTAACTGGGCCGAGGCCCGGCAGGCCCGTCTTTTCGTCCCTCTCCGCGAGTTAGGTGACTACGAGATGAGCTTCCGTGCCCTGGCCTTCTCCTACGAGGGCGCGCCCCAACAGACCGTGAGGGTCACCGTGAACGGCCACCGTCTGCCGGAGACGTTCGCCATCGGCCCCTACTGGGAGGAGCACGCCTTGACGCTTCCATCTCAGTACCTGAAGGCTGGTCTGAACGAAGTCGTGCTCGACTTCGCATACGCGGCGTCGCCTCGCGATGTCCTGCCGGACGATTTCACCATCGGGAACACGGGTGTGACCTCGCCGGTCGAGATCAGCGTCAACAGCGCGGGTCTGCACGCTGGAGACTTCGCCTACATCACCGTGGAGGGCGAGGACGCGTCCACCCACCGCCGAGGCTACAACCTAGCTGTCATCGACCCGCAAACCGGCGCTGTGCTGGAGAAAGCAGGCTTCGACACCTGGGCCAACGAGTACGAATCTCAGGAGCTAGCTGATTTCGTGGGTGAGATACCCCACGGATACATCGTCGCCGTGGGCGTCAAGGATGATGGCGCGGCCCACTTAACGGAGCAGGCGGTTCAGGCCCTCCAGAGCCTCGGCGCACAGGCTGACCTCAGGGGCACCGAGCACCTCTCCCATGCCGTTATCGGGGTCAAGGGGGCACCGCCCGGCACGGCCCTCGAGGCCTCAGGAGAGGGGAATTCTTACCTCAATGTGGGGAAGAATCCCGACGACCGAACGCTCTCCGTGGCCGTGGCTTATGTCAAGGTTGGCTTGAGATGAGCCTCTCTCGCCTGCTGGCTAGGCGGGCGGACGAGATCATTGCCCTGGTGGTGGGCGCGGCCACCTTCGCTCTTTATGTCAACGCCCTGGCGCCGACGCTTCTGACGGCAGATGCCGCCGAGTTCCAGCTCGCCTGCAACGTCCTCGGCATCGCTCACCCCACCGGCTACCCGCTGTACCTGATGCTGGGATGGCTGTGGTCCCATCTGGTGCCCCTGGGAGATGCTGCGTATCGCATCAACCTCCTCTCTGCCCTGTTCGCGGCTCTGGCTGTGGGGCTGCTGTACCCTCTGATCCTGTTGGTGCTTGAAACAGCCGTGGACAGCCTTTCTCGTCCTTCGGTGCGGGGGGTTGCTATCATCGCCACCCTCAGCCTCGCTATGTCCCGGACTTTCTGGTCCCAGGCGGTCCGGGCCGAGGTGTACGCGCTGAACAGTCTCTTTGTGGTCGCCACCCTCTTCCTCTTGCTTCTGTGGGCTCGCACCAGATCGCACAGGACTCTGTATCTGGCCGCCTTGGTCTACGGCCTGAGCCTGACACACCACCGCACGATGATCCTCCTTGGCCCAGCATGTGTGCTCTTTGTGTGGTTGACTGACCGCTCAATGCTCACCGATCTCAAGTCACTAGGGAAACTCCTGCTTCTAATACTAGTTCCTCAGCTCCTCTATCTCTACATCCCGCTGCGTGCTCCAGCCACGCCTTACCTGCACATAGATCTGGCCCCGGGTCGGAGCCTGGAGCTGTACGACAACACCCTAGGGGGGTTCCTGGGCTTCGTGATGGGCGAGATGTTCAGGGGGGAGTTGGGACTCCAGGCCTCCCTGTGGGATCGCCTGACCATGGCCGCGGTTTCTCTGGTGAAGCAGTTCGGCATCGTTGGAATCGCCCTGGGGCTGGTTGGTGTGGTGAAGCTGGCCATTGGACGTCCAAATCTAGCATCACGGCGCGCCCTGGTGCTCCTGGGCGTGTCGTACCTGGGCGTTGTGGGCTTCACCCTGGTCTACTTCATCGGGGACATCCACGTGCTCTACACGCCTTCCTACATCATCTTCGCGATCTGGATGGCGCTGGGTATGGCGTGGATCATCGCAGCGGGTGGTAACGTGCGCTTCTGGGCATTCCGTCGCGCCCGGCGCTTCAGTGACTATGTTCTCGTTGCACTGTTCGCCCTGCTGCCCCTGAGCTTGTTGTGGAACAACTACCATCGGGTGGACAGGAGTGACGATTACCGTGCTCGCCAATGGGCGGAGGAGATACTGTCGCAGCCGATACCTGAAGGCGCTATTCTGGTCAGCAACGATCGCAACGAGATCACGTCGCTGATCTACCTCCAGCACGTGGAAGGCGCGCGCCCCGATCTGATCACGATGTTCCCGTTGATGTTGCCAGGCGAGGAGTACTCCAATGTGGTACGCGTGATAGACGGCGTGATCGACCTTGGGCGACCTATCTATCTCGTGAAGCCCATGCCGGGGCTGGAGATCAAGTACCAGATGGGGCCTTTTGGCCCTCTGGTCCAGGTCGTGGGACCCAATATCACGGGCGAGCCGGATAACGCCACGAACCTGGCCTTGGACCACAGCCTAGTGCTCGTCGGCTACGACCTGGACCCCGATACTCCTCGGCCGGGTGAGGAACTACACGTCACCCTGTACTGGCAAGTGAAAGAGGATCTAGCAGAGGACTACCACAGCTATGTACATCTCGTCGACGAAGAGGGCAACGTTGTGGCTCAGAGCGACCACCAGCCTGGGGAGGTCTACTACCCGACGAGTCTCTGGCAGCGGGAGGAGACTCTGCCGGACAAGCATAGCCAACTCGTTCCTGCGGCCTGCGCTGCTGGAACCTGTCGCTTGGTGGCGGGGATGTACTCCTATCCGTTGCTGACGGCGCTAGGCCAGCCCCTCAGACTGCAACGCCTAGGCGTTGCAGTTGAACCGCGGCTCCCGTCGCGCTGGGATTCCTAGTCTGGGGCCTCACGCAGCCGCTGGGATCTGTACTTCCGCCGTGCTGCATCGAAGAAAGAGCCATCCTTGCGATACTGCTCCACCACCCAGTCGACGAAAGCTTCGCTGTACTGCGGTGATCCGAATCTGGGCTTGTAGAAGTACTCACGCTTCGTCTCGTCTATGCGGTGGGCTGTTCGGACGGACAACATGTCGTAGGCATTGATCTTCTTCTTCCCCTCGAGGCGCTCGTTCAGGGACCGGAGGACCTCTTTCTGCCTGTACGGATGCGTGACGTCGGCGTAGATCCTCCCGTACACAGCCGCTGCCTCATCGTCCACCACCCTAACGGGCGGAGCACTTGGCATTGTAGAGGCCACCGTGCCAGCCGGAACCATCTGAATGTCGTAGCCTACTGGGGCGTCCACAACCTTCTTGATGTTGCCTAGCCACGATTCCTTGACACGTTCGAGTTCCCTTTCTAGGGATCTCCTTAAGTCGTCCGAATTCCCAGGTTCACTCTTGGCGCCATGCCGGAAGTACACCGTACCCTTGGCAAACGCGGTTTTCTGCTTGCCGCCACCGGCGTCGTAGGTCCCAGGCTTCACGAAAACCATCGGAACACACACACCGTTCACACGAAGAGCCGCGATTCTATGCCCAGCTCTCTCCAGTTCCGAGATGTCGAAACCCGCGAACTGCCGGTCAGTGTACTTTGCGATCTTGTCGGTTATCTTCGCCGCATCGAGCGTAAGCACCTCTGCAATATCACTCCCTGAGGGGCGGCCGTTGTCCTTGACCCCGATCAGCAGGCACCCCCCTCCAGAATTGGCCATCGATACAATGTCCTTGATCAACTCGCACCAGTCTGATCGTCGCCTAGGATGGAACTCGGCCTTGAATTCGATTTCCTTTGACTCCCTTTTCGCGGACTTGGCCTTGTTCAGCACCTTATCCTCTGACGATTTCATGCCAGCGTCCCTCCCGCAGGCTTGCTACGGTTGGCGACATGCTCGAAACACTTCGCAATCATCCGAACATGCACCCACCCTCCGTTCCTGGGTGTCAGCCGTACTCGCGCTAGCACCGCACGATCCGCGAACGCGGCAGCGGTCGCTCGGAATTGACGCAATCGCTCACGATCGCGCCACTTTCTTCTTCTTTTTGGAAGCAGCCTTCTTCGTGCCAGCTTTCCCAACGAGCATGCCGTCGAGAATCTCGGGCAGTATCTCCTCCGCCTTCTGACACGCCCTCAGAATCCTCGCTTGCTCAAAGCCATCTATGTGTACGGAGAAGCGCTCTCTCAGAGTTGGCACAAGACTGGAGTCTGTATTGACGACCAACATTCTCTGCCGCTCCTTCATCGACATGGAGCGCAATATGATGTTCGTTAAGTAGGTGTCTGCTTCCGAGAAGGAATATCCGACGACCACAAGGTAGTCTGCTCCCTCGATGCACTGTCGCGCAGAGTTCCATATGTCAATGAGGTTGGGGAAGGTCAGGAACTTGAGTGACAGCGGTGGCACGAGCAGTGGGCGGCGAAGGCCCCCGCAGTTCTTGCAGATTCCGAGCACGGGATAACTCAGCCTGTCTTCTTCATACGTTTCCTTCAGTTCGAGTAGGTCGAACTCACGGACATCCTGACAGGAGTCACAGTAGGCCCAGTTAATCGAACCGTGCATCTTGATCGGTTCAATGCTTTGTGGGCAGTTCGCTGCTTGCTCGGCTCCCGCAGTGTCCTTACGACTCAGCCTGGTCCTAAGTATGGCTTCGTCCATGCATCCGTCATAGTTGGTGGTGATTATCGACGCCTTGGGGTGTTTTGCTACGAAGTCTACGATCGCGTGATGTATGGCATTCGGGCTCGCGGAAATCATGGTGCTTGTCAGTAGTCCGAACAGAGTCTGTAGAGTGTCCTGCAGGAAGCTGACGGAGGAAACGTCTACCCCCGACGGCCTGATCGATCGACGGCGACTGCTGAGATACTCCTCTCGCTCGGAGCGTTCTCGGGCTCCAGCAAAGAGAAAGTAGTCAAGCAGAGACGTGATATTGGGCTTCTTTGCGGCGAAGTCGGACAAGTAGGCGGCGGTCAGCAAGTCTTCGATATTGGTGATTCGCTGTTCCCTGCACCACGTCGCTAATCGATCCAAGTCTTCACGGCCGATCTTCCTGGCCCGCTCCCACAGCTCCTCGAGTAGTTTGTCAACCGTCGGAATGCCGGACGGAGCGGACGCGCCTGCCCCCAGTAGAAACGTGACCACTGTCTTGCTCGAGACCCGCAAGTCCCAGACACCCTCATCGACCCGGCGGACTGCCCGCATCGCTTCAGATATGCGCTCACACGCCCGGGGACTAAGGTAGTCAGCCGCAAACGGCTCGAAGGTGTGCCACACGTCGATCCACGCGGGGTCAAGCAGCTCGCCTTCGGGTTTGTCCGATATGAATGTCAAGAGCTGGCGGGCCACAGTGCGTCGCGGGTAGCGCCCGCTTTGAATGCGCTCCAGCAGGCTCTGTTGCTCCTCAGATACGTCGTTCATGTACTCACCCTCCAGACCTTAGTCCTCTGCGGTGTCTCCCCGTGGGAAGTCTGCGCTCCATCGGACCAACCGAGTATACCTAGGCAGCGACCCCGTCCGCCATGGAACTGCGGGTTCCGCAACACCTATTCTAGTATGGCACAGAATGATACTTATGTCAAATGCCGACCTGCATCCGCGGGGGTGTGAACGGCACCCGCGCACCAGCCGTGGGTGGGTGTTGCGACCCTGGCTGTCCCCCACTCCTCACCCTGGCGCCCACTCGCGAGCCGTAGGACAAACGTAGGGAAAACGTCGGATAACCGTCTGTTTTTCGCTCCAATCGTAGGGAAACTGCACGGCTGGCGTCCAGCACTCGCGACGAGAATCCGGTATGCTATGGGTGGACAGGGATACTTGTCTTTTTCCTCCTTTCGTTCTCCCTCCTCCCATACCCCAGGGAGGAGGGAGAATTGTGTCTGGACACCAAAGCCCTCCTGCAAAACTCGCTTTCCTGATTCCCTACTACCTTGCCGCAGGTCGACCAGCCACGGTACAATGTCCTCGGTAGGTCGAGCAACAATGGTTTGGATACGATCCTGTGTGGCATTGGTGATACTGTTACTATCTGCCGTCGTCGCCTGTGGATGCGAGGCGACGGTCTCTTCGACGCCGATCATGCGTCCGACTAGTCCCGCTGTCACTCCCTCTCCGCCTCCCGCCACGCCAACCTCTGAACCTCCACCCACGCCTTCGCCCCCTATCCCCGAGTGGATCGCAGACCAACAGATGGCCATGACCAAGGCGGCACGCTCGGACATCCCCGAACTGGGGCACCTCACACGATACGACATAAACTTGGCTATCGGCGTGGAGTCGCTCACCTTGCATGGAAGGCAGGTGACTCGGTACACCAACAAAGCCGATACGGAACTGGAGGAGCTGTACTTCAACCTCTTCCCCAACTCGTCACGTTTCGGTGGCTCGATGGAGATCGACTCGACCAGTATCACCGGGCAGGAGGTGCCATTCGACTACGAGCTCGGGGGCACAGCAGCTAGAATCGCTCTTCCACAGCCTTTGTTCCCCGGGAAGAGCATCACCGTCACGCTCGATTACACCGCTCGCGTGCCTCACGTACAGAAGAACTACTACCTCGTCTTCGTCAGCGCACAAGGCGTGCTCTCTCTCGGCGACTGGCACCCCATGGTAGCGGTCTACGACGATGAGGGCTGGAACCTCGAGTACCCTGAGGGTACAATCGGCGAGATAGTCTACAGCGAGAGCGCCTTCTACACCGTCCGGATCACGGTCCCCATGGCTTTGGATGTGGTGGCCACAGGAGTGGAAGCCCAGCGGATCGACAACGGCGACGGCACGCAGACTGTAGTGTACTACAGCGGGCCGGTGCGCGATTTCCACATAGCGATCAGCGATCGGTACGACGTGGTGAGCGGAAGCGTGGGGGATACTGCGATCAACTCCTACTATTGGCCAGAACACGAAGCCTGCGGCGTGGAGATACTGCGCTTCGCCGAGCAGGCGCTTGGCCTATACAGTGAGTTGTTCGGCCCCTACCCCTTCAACGAGTTGGATCTGGTGGAGGCCGATCTGTGGCCCTGGGGTATCGAGTGGCCCGGTTTCATCCTGGTGGGCGAGCCGCTCTACTCCAATCCGGAGGAGGTTTGCGGTGAATGGCACGTCGTTCACGAGGTAGCGCATCAATGGTGGTACAGTGTCGTAGGCAACGATCAGGTGGACGAACCCTGGGTCGACGAGGCTCTGGCCAATTACTCGACGATGCTATACTACAGGGCAGTTCACGATGCCGAGACCGCGGAGGGTGCCATCAGAGAGCACATCCACGACCGCTACGACTCATACGTGCGAGCCTATGGAGACGGCGTCGTGGGTGGTCCCACCAGACACTACACCAGGGCGAGCTACTATCCGCTGGTGTACGCCAAGGGCGCCCTTTTCTTCCATGCCTTGCAGGAGTTGATGGGCGATGACGCCTTCTTCGAGGGTCTGCGAAGCTACCATCACGAGTACAAGTACGGCATAGCCACGGGCGATGAGCTCCTCGACGTCATGGAACAAACCTACGGGCGCTCACTTGACGAGTTCTATGAGCACTGGATACTGAGCGCTGACGGAATCTAGCCGGAAGTGACGCTCCCCGCATCGGGAACAACTTGCCATCAACAGGCGTCTTACGAGTGATAAGCTACAGAAGGAGAATACCTGACATGATCGGCAAAGCGTTGCGCAAGTCAATGCCAGCTCGTTGCTGTCTGGCGACGATGCTGGTCAGCCTCCTATTGGCAGGCTGTATCCCTGCGGAGACACCTCCTCCCTCCCCTAAGCCCTCGCCATCACCTGGCGCGATAGCCACGCCCGAACCGGTGGCTGGCGTGGGTTTCATGAGCAGCCCTGTTCTGGTGGAGGACGTCACCTTCAGCACCTACGTGCCGGTGGAGAGCAGCTTGCATCCTAGCCACGGCGGCTACATTCTGCCTGTGGCCCTGGACGACGTATCAAACGGCGAGCTGTTTCAGTTCACCAGCGATCAGGAGCACCTCTTGACCGAGAACGGCTTCGTCGTGATGCCCGCTGAGCACGACGAGTTCTTCACTCTCTATCAGACCGCCCATGACCAGCAGAGACCTCTCTTCGTGACGACCGACTCTGTGTTGCACGTCTACCATCTCCTTTTCGACAAGGTGCTTCGTACTGCCGAGGAGGAGCATTTCTTCGGCGATCTCGTCGCCCTGACCCGCGGCATGCTGTGGGCCTCGCAGAGCCAGTACGAGGCCTTGAGAGGAACGGCCCTGGAGGAGATAGCACGGCGCAATGTAGCCTACTTCGCCGTGGCCCTCAAGCTGCTCGATCCCGAAACGCAGATACCTGATTCAGTCAGACAGGAAGTGGAATCGGAACTGGCCCTCATCGAGGCTCACGAGGGCTTCGCCGAGTCTGCCATCTTCCCCGGCTACGAGGAGGACTACAGCCAGTACGTCCCCCGGGGCCACTACACCAGAAATGAGACTCGACGGCGCTTCTTCAAGGCTATGATGTGGTACGGACGCATGAACTTCCGCCTCAAGGAGCCGGAAGAGACTCGATCGGCACTGTTGATCGCTCAGGCGCTGTCCCGCGTGGAGATAGACGGCGAGCCAGGCTCCGACCTCTGGGAGCGCATCTACGGGCCGACGGTGTTCTTCGTTGGAGCCACCGACGATCTCAACATCTACGACTATCAAGCGGTCATGGAAGAGGTCTATGGATCCATCCCCGAAGATCCCGCCGCTTTCCTGGACGACGACCGGCTAGAGGCCTTCATCGAGGCGGCTCGTGAGCTGCCGCCGCCCCAGATCAACTCCATGTGGGTGTGGGTCTGGGAGGACCGAGAGGAGGCCACGCAGGGCTTTCGCTTCATGGGTCAACGGTTCGTCATCGACGCCTACATCTTCCAGCAGTTGATCTACAGCAATGTGGACGGGCGCTTTCTGCCCAAGGGGTTGGACGTCTTCGCCGCCATGGGGTCCGACGAAGCCTATGAACTCCTGGACGAGATGGGCGAGACCCAGTATCCCGGCTATGTCGAACAGATGGACAAGGTCAGGGAAGAGATAGCGGCCCTGGAGATGGATAGCTGGACCCAGAACCTCTACTGGTCGTGGCTATACGCCTTTCAGCCCGTCATCGCCCCCAAGGACGAAGGATTCCCTGCCTTCATGCGCACAGAGGCCTGGTCACAGAAGGATCTGCACACGGCGCTGGGCAGTTGGACTGAACTGAAACACGACACGATCCTCTATGCCAAGCAGGCCTACGCTGAGCTGACCGCTATGCCACCGCAGATGGCTCTCCAGGGGTATGTGGAGCCCAACCCCGAGGCATACGCACGGCTAGCCTCCCTGACTCGCATGACCATCGACGGCCTGGGGGAGCGAAACCTGTTGTCAGCAGATGACAGGGATAGCCTGGAGTACCTGGAAGAGCTACTCCTATCTCTGAAGACCATCGCCGAGAAGGAGTTGGCAGCAAACACCTTGACCGAGAGCGAGTACGATCTCATCAACTCCTACGGTGACATCCTGGAGCGCTTGACCGTTGCCGCCGCCGACAAGGAGGAGGAGTTCGGAGGCGCTATCGAGGAGGAAGCTGCCATCGTGGCCGACGTAGCCACCGATCCCAACAGCGGCACTGTCTTGGAGGAAGCCACGGGCAAGGTCTTCGAGATGTACGTAGTGGTCGAGGAGGACGGCCAATTGATGGTTACCGAAGGCGGCATCTTCTCCTACTACGAGTTCGCATGGCCCATGGGCGATCGCTTGACCGACGAGAGTTGGCGCGAGATGCTGAACAGTGGCGAGGCTCCCCCACGACCTGCGTGGACCAGTAGCTTCGTGTCGCCATGAGTGGCTCCCCCGGACAGCGAGGTCCGGCCCATTGGCTGTATCATCGGCTAACTCCGTGCTGTGGATGGCCCGCGGCTCTTTGGGACACGAACCCTCCCTGTCCCACTGCGACACCACCTCGCCCACTGGCGCAGGCTCTCCGGTCCTCCTGAACACGCCGCACACCCGTTTGACAGCAGCCGCCTGCGCAATTACAATGACAACGGCAAATCCTACCGCTGTGGTCTGATTTCTCGACCCATCAGGCCTCAGCGCACCGGCTGGAGAATAACGGTCCTGTATCACAGGGCGCCAAGGGAACATATGGCTGGAACTCTGGTCATAGGGGCAGGCATAGCGGGAATGCAGGCTGCCCTCGACATCGCCGATGCGGGCTTCAAAGCGTACCTGGTGGAGAAAGAGCCGAGCATTGGTGGCCGTATGGCCCAACTGGACGAGACCTTCCCCACCCTCGACTGTTCCTCGTGCATCCTGACCCCCAAGATGGTGAGCGTTGGTGGGCATGCCAACATCGAGCTCATGACCTACTCAGAGGTCGTCGAAGTCGAGGGGAACGCCGGTCATTTCGAAGTCAAGGTGAGAAAGAACCCACGATACATCGATGTGGAGAAGTGCACGGGCTGCGGTATGTGCGCCGAGAATTGCCGTCTCAAGGGCAGAATCGACAGCGAGTTCGACGTGGCCATGGGCAAGAGAGGGGCTGCCTACCTGCCCTTCCCTCAAGCCGTGCCCTTGAAATACACCATCGATGGTGAGCACTGTCTCATGATTCAGAGGGGAAAATGCGGCAAATCCCCACCCTGCCGAGACGCCTGCCCGGCTGACGCCATAGACTTCGACCAACAAGAGGAGATCGTGGAGCTCGAGGTGGCAGCCATCATCGTCGCCACAGGTTTCGACCCCTTCGATGCCCGGTTGAAGCCCGAATATGGTTACGGCATCTATAGCAACGTCATCACCGGCCTACAGTTCGAACGCCTCTCTTCAGCGTCAGGACCGACCTTCGGAGAGCTGAAGCTCAACGATACAAACATTGAAGATGTAGTGTTCATCCACTGTGTAGGCAGTAGGGATCGGAACCTGGGAAACCCCTACTGCTCGCGGGTCTGCTGCATGTACACGGCGAAACAGGCCCATCTGGTGAGGCACAAGCTTCCGGACGCTCAGATCACCGTCTTCTACACGGACATCCGCGCCTTCGGCAAGGGGTTTGAGGAGTTCTACGACCGTGTGAGAGAGGAGAGGGTTCGATACCGGCGCGGTAACCCCTCGGAGATATACAAGCGCGGCGACCGTCTGGTGGTGAGGGCAGAGGACACCCTCCTCGGCAAACCGGTGGAGGTGGAGGCCGACCTGGTTGTTCTAGCCGTGGGACTGGTACCCAGAGAAGATGCACAGGCTGTGGTGGAGCTACTAGGTCTTTCCCGCTCTGAAGATGGCTTTCTCAAGGAGGCCCACGCCAAGCTGCAACCAACGGACACGGAGGTAGAAGGCATATTCCTGGCGGGATGTTGCCAAGGACCAAAGGACATCCCGGACGCTGTGGCTCAGGCCAAGGCTTCCGCAGCCTCAGCTATCGTGATCATGTCTCATCCCACCAATAATCCCGCGTCCGGTGCGGACTGAGAGGACAATGGAAACCGAACAGAGTATCCTGGAGCGTTGCGATCTGTGGGGGTGTATTCAGTGCGGCAAGTGCACTGGCGGCTGCCCCATGGCCTTCAAGACGACTCTGAACATCCGTCGTCTGATCTACGAAGCCTTGATAGAGGGAGCAGTGGATCCCAGTGGCATGGAGGAGCTATGGGACTGCACTACCTGCGGCACATGTGTCCTACGCTGCCCCAAGGAAGTCGAGCCAGCCGACATGATAGTCGCCTTACGCACTGTGCTGGTCGATGGAGGGGTGATCCCCCCCACCATCAGGGATGCTCTCACTAGTGTGTTCAGGTATGGCAACCCTTCCCTCATGCCACCGGACGAGAGGGCGGACTGGGCAGAGGGACTGGGCGTGAAGAACATAGCCGACGGTGCAGACGTGCTGTACTTCGTGGGCTGCATCCCCTCCTACGACGATCGGGCTCAGAAGGTTGCCAAAGCCCTGGTGAAGGTCTTCCAGAAGGCCGACGTTGATTTCGGCATTCTCGGAGTGGAGGAGAAATGCTGCTGTAGTGAGGTGCGCCGAGTCGGCGAAGAGGGGCTCTTCGAGTACATGGTAGAAGAGCAACTGGAGCTCTTCGGCAAGTACAACGTGCAACGCATTGTGACCACCTCGCCCCACTGCTACAACACCTTCAAGAACGAGTACGGAGGTCTGGACATCGAAGCGCAGCACTACACTCAGTTCGTGGCTGAGTTGCTGAAGGAAGGGAAGCTGACCTTCTCTGGCGAGTTGGATAAGGTGGTCACTTATCACGACCCTTGCTTTCTGGGTAAGCAGAACGACATATACGACGAGCCACGGGAGATCATTCAGAGAATTCCCGGCGTGGAGTTCCGTGAGATGGATCGCATCAGGGACAGGAGCCTCTGCTGCGAGGGGGGAGGCGGCAGGATGTGGTGCGAGGGCACCAACCCCGAGGATCGGCTGGCGACTTCACGTTTCGAGGAAGTCCTCAGTACCGGAGCTGAGATCATGGCCGTCGCCTGCCCGTTCTGCCTTCTGACCTTTGAACTAGCTGCAAAGGCAGGTGGATACGAGGAGAGGGTCCAGGTACTCGACATCTTGGAGTTGGTCGCTGAGGTGATCTGATTCTGGGGTTACCCCAGCCGGAGGAGAAATGCCACCCAAGGTCGGCGTTTACGTTTGCCATTGTGGAACAAACATCGCCCATACCGTGGATGTCGAAGAGGTAGCCCGCGCGGCTAGCGGGCTGCCGAACGTAGCGATAGCGCGCGACTACATCTACATGTGCTCTGACCCCGGACAGCAGTTGATTCAGGACGACATCCGGGAACTCGGTCTCGATCGAGTGGTGGTGGCGTCGTGCTCACCCCGCATGCACGAACTCACCTTCAGGACGGTACTTCGTGACGCGGAGATCAACCCATACTACTTGCAGATAGCCAACATCAGAGAACAGTGCTCTTGGGTGCACACCGAGCGCGCACGAGCGACTGAGAAGGCCAAGGGGGTGGTTAGCGCCGCCGTGTCCAGGGCGTGTCTTCTTGAGCCGCTGGAGGAGACAGATGCCCAGGTAACGCCGGCGGCTCTGGTCATCGGAGGAGGCATCGCCGGCATGCAGGCCGCTCTCACGATCGCCGATGCCGGCTATGTAGTGCACTTGGTGGAAAAGGGACCCTTCATTGGCGGTCACGTGGCCGAACTGGGCAGGACGTTTCCCACCTTGGAGGACGTGGGTCCCCTGCTGGGCGGGGTCATACGGAGCGTGGAGACGCACCCTAACATCGAACTGTTCACCAACTCCCAGGTGGTTGAGGTAGAAGGCTTCATCGGCAACTTCGAGGTCAAGGTGAGGCGTGGGGTGGCCGATTCGGGAGAGGAGGCCGCTTCTGACGATGTAGCGGGTTCGCAGCAAGGGGAAGGAATTCGTGACTTGAGCGTCGGAGCTATCGTCGTCGCCACCGGGTTCGATATCTTCGATGCTGCCCTGAAGCCCGAATTCGCGTACGGTCTATACGACGGCGTGATCACCGGCCTGGAGTTGGAGAGGTTGTCGTCGCCCTCAGGTCCCACCGGGGGCGAGATCAGGATTGCCGACAGAGAGATTCGGGACGTGGTCTTCATCCACTGCGTCGGCAGCCGGGATCGGGACCTAGGAAACCCCTATTGCTCGCGGATATGCTGCATGTACACCGCCAAGCAAGCTCACCTGGTGCGGGAAAAGCTGCCCGAGGCCCGGATCACCGTTTTCTACATCGACATGCGTGCCTTCGGCAAGGGGTTCGAGGAGTTCTACGACCGCGTGAGAGAGAAGAGAGTGCTTTACCGGCGAGGGAACCCGTCTGAGATCTACAAGCGAGGGGACAGGCTCGTCGTGAGGGCAGAGGACACCTTGCTCAGCAAGCCCGTGGAGGTGGAGGCTGACTTGGTGGTGCTGGCCACGGGACTTGTCCCACGCAGGGACGGTGACCAGATAGCTAGCCTCCTGAAGCTGTCTCGTTCCGAAGATGGGTTCTTCATGGAACTCCACCCCAAGCTGAGGCCCGTAGACACGGCCACCGACGGTGTCTACCTTGCCGGGTGTTGCCAGAGCCCCAAGGATATCGCCGACACGGTCGCTCAGGCCAAAGCTGCTGCGTCTTCCGCATTGATTCCACTGTCTCTGGGCAAGGTGAGGGTAGAATCCGTTGCCTGCGCCATAGACCCTCTTCTCTGTTCAGGTTGTGGGCTGTGCGCCGACGCTTGCATCTACGGTGCTCTGAACCTCGATGAGCGGAGAGGCGTTATGACTGCCAACCAGGTGGTCTGCAAAGGTTGCGGTGCTTGTGCAACAGCATGTCCATCAGGAGCCATTGTGGTGAAGCACTTCACTCTGGACCAGATACTCGCCGAAGTAGAAGCAGCGATATGAGTTTGGCCATCCGTTCTCTTGCTGTTGCGCCTTCGCTCGACAAGAGAGCGAAGCCACAATCAGCCACCATTCGGATGTGAGTTCATGCCAGCGCTCTCTCATGCTGAGAACGTGTTGAACTCCATACCGCTGCTCGCCGAATGCACAACAACTCAGAGATTCACGTCAGAGAGCCGGTCGAGGCCTCTGGCTACTATCGCGCTCCAGGGGAAGTGACCCTCCAGTTGGCGAAAGGTGACCTCTTCTCCGTTGTGGGGCTCAACGGTGTTGGGAAAATGGCCATTCATCCGCTGCCTGGCCAGCCAGCTCCTCTCAGAGACGAGCGGTTGGCTGCGATTGCTACTGGCCGGCGATGCGATGATGCGTGGAGCATTGCCCTCCTTGACCTTGGAACGTGTGCAGGAGCAGCCATGCTGTTCGCCCACGTGCGCACCGTCGAGGGGTCATACGACCGGCAGGGCGTGTCAGATGGAAGGCGGTCAGGTGGCTGACAGAGCAAGGTGCCTCGTCCTGTCTCTGGACAGATTCATCCTGGGGCTATCCAGCCATTGGTTGCTGGTGTTCAATGTGGTCTTTGGCCTCTACGCAGGCCTGCCTGTGTTAGCCCCGCTGCTCATGTCATGGGGACAGGATAGGTTGGCCAATGTGATCTACTTTGTCTACCGGTACCTATGCCACCAGATGCCTTTACGGTCGTTCTTCATAGGACGCTTCCAGGTGGCCTTGTGTCAGCGCGATCTGGCTCTCTACGGAGGAGCATGTCTGGCCGGCTTGGTTTTCGGCCTGGTCAGGGAGCGTGTCAGACCCCTGCCGCTGCGAGTGTGGGTGATCCTGATCTCCCCCTTGGTGTTGGACGGGGTGACTCAGCTCCTGGGGCTGCGCATGAGCACATGGCTGCTGCGCACTGCCACTGGAGTTCTGGCCAGCGGGGCTACGGTGTGGTTGGTCTATCCCTATTTGGAGAAGAGCTTCCGAGATATCCGCACCTCCGCGGAGTCACAGCTAGGAAGAGCGCAAGAAGCGGCGGAGAAACCGGGCTAGAGGCCGCACGCCGCTCGAGCGATCGCCGGCATCGTGAGGCTGCTACGGCCGTTTGCGGCCAGGCTTACCTCCTCTTTCCCTCACCACCTGATGCCCGGAGACATAGTACTCCGATCCCTCTTGACTGCGGAGATAGTCGTCCACCGCATTCTCGTCCACTATGAGGTCCAATCTCAAGGTGATGGGGTAGCCTCCTATGGATCTCGCTTGACATATCTCAACCGCGTCTTGATCCTCGGTGATGCTACTCCTCTCGTAGTCCGGATCGAGCTCGATCCACCGCGCTCCGTCCTCAACCTTCTCTACGTAGAAGAGTTGACTGCCGCGCCACCGCAGAATACCATGGGAGAATGGAGGACCGATGGGCTTGGGCGCCTGCGCTCTCTCCGACATGGTCTTCTCATATTCCGCGAAGAGTTGGGCCAATTCCGCGGCTCCGCTCTCCTCTCCGTCACTGGTCTCCAGGCCTGCTCCTTCGAACAGCCTCTCGTAGCCATACTTGTCGGCGATGCTATTCATGAACTGCTGGCAGGCCTCTATCAGACGCCAGACGTTGACCATATGCAAGGTTGGGGTCTTGGATCGAGATGCCTTGTGGATCGCCAAATCGACTCGGCTCAGTGTAGATCGGCAGAGATCAACGTCGTCGCTGTCTACGCGCTTGCCCAGATTCTCTATCAGCGAGCACGCATCCCTGCCGAGTTGCAGGGATGCGTGGTCTAGCGCAGTCTCCGCGCCACCAATGGCCTTTTCAGTTTGGGTAACCAGTTTCTGACCTAGCAATTTGAGAGCATGGCAATACAAATCCAGTTGGGTCAATGATTGACGGACTTCCGCATGCCGCCTTTCTTTCTCACTCGCCATCGGTCCCTAGGCTTCTCCCTTCACGTCTGTGTCTTGTCCAGCCATCATCGTCCGAACCAGGGCCTTCTCCTCTTCCAACGTCCCGATCTCCCCTTCCAACCAGGCATTCCGCAAGGCATCTAGGATCTCGCGATAACGAGGGCCGGGTGGAAGGCCCATTCTCTTCAGATCGTCGCCGTCGACCAGAGGCTTGACAGACGCCAGTTCTCTGTGATACAACTCGAGTACATTCTTGATCACATCATCCTCCGCGGCGAGCCGGCAGACGAAGATAGCCTGATCGGAGAAGGGGCAGAGCAAATGATAGATGCCGCTGGGGGTGAGTTTGGGATCGGCCAGAGCCGGCAGCACGGACGTCAGCCGGCTGACCTCCTCCAGGAAGTGAGCGTCATTGTTGGGCAGCTTCAGCCGGCCCGCCAAGTCATCTACCCGTCGCGCAGTGGCCCGTACGCTCACCAAGGCCAGATACAGCATCATTCGCGAAACGGCCTGTCTCTCTGCTACGGGCTCTTCCGTCACCTGCTGAGCTTGCCACTCCCGCAAAGCAGCGGGCGATTTCGCCACAGCCTCTTCCATTGCCTCATCCCACACCAGGGCCGGATGTATCTGGTGTAGTATACCCAACACAGCAAGTCGTCGCAGTGGCCTCACGGGAAGCTCCTCCTGGAACAGAGCATGCAACTCCTGACGCACCCGCTCTCCGCCCACCCTGTCCAGCCATTCCAGGGCGTCAGAGATCAGTTCCTCCGTCATCTGCTCGATCTGAAAACCCAGTCTCTGCTCGAGGCGAACCGCTCGTAGCATGCGGATAGGATCCTCTATGAAGCTCAGATTGTGGAGTACCCGGATCAGTCCCTCTTCGAGATCCCTTTCCCCTCCGTAGTAGTCCAGAAGCTCTCCAAAGGAGTCCTTGTCCAGCCTGATGGCCATGGTGTTGATGGTGAAATCGCGCCGATACAGGTCCTGCTTGATCGAGCTGCGCTCCACTCGCGGCAAGGCAGTCGAGTACTCGTAGAACTCCCTGCGGGCGGTGACGAAGTCTATGAAGGGCACCACCCTGTCTTCTTCTTCGAGGATTAGCTTCGCGGTGCCAAAGCGGTCGTGGCTGTGAACACGCCCACCAACTAAACAGGCCAGACGCTTGGCCAAAGCGATGGCGTCGCCCTCTACGACCAGATCTATGTCCAGGTGAGGCTTGCCCAATAGCAGATCACGCACGAACCCGCCAACGAAGTACAGAGAATAGCCCATCTCCGTGGCTGTCTTGCTGGCTTCCAGGACCAGGCCCAAGAGTGCAGGAGGGAGCGCCTCTCGAACGTGCTTGGCCATCTCTTCAGCACGCGATGGACGGCGAGGTTTGCTCCACACCTTGATTAGATCGGTCCGGGTGACGATCCCGATGATCTCACCGCTCTCTACAACCGGTACCTGACCCACGTCGTGCTCCATCATCACCTCTTGCAGATGTTCTACCGCGTCGGACGGAGCAACGGCGATCTCGCCTTTGTGCATGTAGTTCTTGATGGGCGCATCTTGCCGCTCGTATTGGAGCGCCTTGTCAATCTCCCTTCGTGTCAGGATCCCTAGCAGTTTGCCGTGTGAGACCACGGGGAAGCCCTCATGTCCATACCGACGCATCATCTCTTCCGCTTCCAACACTGAGGTTTCCGGGGATAGGGTGTGGACACCGTACGACATGAGTTCTCGGACGGTGGTTTGGGGTCGAATCTCTCTTTCCAAGAGGTCCAGCAATCCTTGCCGCGTTTCCGCCAGCGTCGTTTGCCTGATCAGCGCGGCCGCCGCCTTGCTATGTCCCCCTCCGCCAAAATGGCGAGCTATCTCGGCCACGTCAATGGCTTCCGAGTTACTCCGAGCCACCAGTTGCAGGCCAACGTCGAGATCAACGATGACGAAGAGCGCAGCAGGCTCGTAGAGGTCTCTCAGCTTGTGAGCGAGAGTCGAGATCTCCTCTATGTACCCCTCAGCCTTGCCGCTGGCGATGACCACGGTCTGGCCCGCGAACTCATGAAATTCCGCACCATCTACCAAGTCCCGGTATAGGTGACGTTGACTCTCACTGAGAGGGCGGTGCAAGAAGTCGTTCACCACCTCGAGGTTGGCCCCTTGCTCCAAGAGCCACGCTGCAGAGCGGGCATCGTCCGGGGTGGTGGTGGAATACATGAGGGAGCCCGTGTCTTCATATATCCCTAGCAGCAGAAGGGTTGCTTCCACCGGAGAGAGTGACAACCGCGACTGGCAGATCTGATCCACGAGAAGCGTTGTCGTGGAGCCCACGTCTCCACCGTGGAAGTTCGCTTTGTCTTCCAGATCTCTCTGCTGAGGATGATGATCTATGATACGTACCTCAGTATCCCGCGACACGCCCTTGAGAGACGGAAAGCTTTGAGTATCAACCAAGATCAACACCTTGACTGCGCCCTGGGGCACGTCCTCACGCTGCACGAACGGCAGTTCGTCCCTGTACAGGGCGAGGAAATCGCGCAGGTTTCGGTTGAGTCGCTGGGGCAGGACCGGGATCGCGCCCGGATATAGCTTTGCTGCACCCAACATCGATGCCAGCCCATCGAAATCTGTGTGCTCGTGGGACGTTATTATCTCCATCGCAGGCTTTCGCTAGGTTATTCTATCAGAGAGTGTCTGATTTGACAATCGGCAAGCGCTAATCTATAATTCGCCTTCGACGAGTGCAGGCGCTGCGCTTGTCGTCACGGAGAGAAACCAGTGGTTGCAACCATGAGGCCCCACGCTCGCTTCTACTTACTGCTCATCTGCTTGGTGCTCATCGCAGCCGTCTTGGCCAACATTTTGATTCCCGCAGCCATCTCAGTGAGAAGAGGCTCCTCAGAATACCACGCTCCCAGGCTGATCCCCAACACCGATGTCAACCCTTTCGGCGCCAACTTCTTCTTGGACCGGGAAGTGGAGGAGTGGAAACTCAGAAAAACCCTACAGATGGCCCAGGACACGGGCCTCGGCTGGGTGAAGCAGCAGTTCACCTGGGAAGAGATAGAACCACTGCGAAAAGGAGAGTTCTTCGATGAGCGGATCAGGCGGAGTAGCTGGGAGAAATACGACCGCATCGTGGATATGTGTGAGGAATATGGGCTACAGATCATCGCCCGCCTTGACAGGCCGCCTGACTGGACCAGAGAGGACAACACCTACAAAGAGCGCCCCCCTGACGACTTCGAGGATTACGGCGATTTCGTCTACACCTTCGTTGATCGCTACCGGGGACGGATCAAGTATGTTCAGGTCTGGAACGAGCCCAACATCTTCCCCGAGTGGGGAAACCGGCCGGTGGACCCAGTTGACTACGTCGATCTGCTGCGCGTTGCCTATCAGCGGGCGAAACAGGCGGACCCCAACGTGTACGTCCTGAGCGCCCCGATGGCCATTACCCGTGGCCAAGTCCATCCCGAACCAGGCAAGTGGATCAGCATGAGCGAGATACAGTTCTGGGACGAGATGTATCAGGCGGGGGCTAAGGACCACTTCGATATCCTCTCCGCCAACGCCTTCGGGCTGGGCAGTCCTCCCGAGGAAGCTGCCCAGCCAGACGTTCTGAATTTCCAGCGGGTGCTATTCCTGCGCGAGGTGATGGAACGGTATGGCGACTCCAACAAGGCGATCTGGTTCAATGAGTACGGTTGGAACGCCTCCCCCGAGGATCTCTCGGAGGATCAACTGATCTGGAACCGGGTCACAGAAGAGGAGCAGGCTGAATTCACCGTGCGGGGCATCGAGTATACTCTTGCGAACTGGCCCTGGGCCGGAGTACTCAATATCTGGTATTTCAGGCAGGTGGGGAGTATCTCGCCCGACCGTTCAGACTACTATTTCCGAATGGTGGACGTGGACTTCACACCCAGGCTGGTGTACTACCGGGTCAAGGAGGCGGCAGAGCAGATGCTGGGGCCTGTTGGCCCAGGCTACTATCAGGAAACCAACCCCGCTGTGAGTCTGGATGGACGCTGGCTCGCGGAGATCGAGACCCGGGCCAGTGGTCAGGCGCACGTGACGAGCGACGTCGGAGGCGCCAATCTCACGTTCACCTTCGTCGGCGAGAACGTGGACGTGATCGCCTGGCGAGGGCCCGATGGAGGGCGTCTTGGTGTGACCCTGGATGGGCGTCGGGTGGACGGTCTGTCGCGCAACGGAGAGGGCCAGTCGTATGTCGATCTCTTCAGCCCGGTCACTCGCTGGCAGCAGCGAATACCCCTGGTCCATCAAGTCGAGCTTGCCGAGCACACTCTGCAATTGAGCGTCCTGGAAACACCCAATCTGGCTTCCGAGGGCAACCGGGTGGCGATTGACGCCTTTGAAGTGACGACCGGAGAGCACCCCTCCGTGTCCTACGTGCTCGCCGCGGCCCTGGGGCTGGCCATGGTGGTGGTTGGAGCAATGACATTCAGGGAGTGGAGGCTACTGCGGCGCAAGAAGCTCTGAGCCGCTCTGCGAGCAGGTGGCTTCAGTCTTTACGAATGAAGCTTCTCTCGTGGCCCTGGGGACAGCGGCATCTCCCGGGTGCAACCTGAAGTCGAGATCGCACCTCATCCAGCTCTGAGAGATGTGGTTGGGAGGTCTCCTGGGCCTCATTCCCCGCTGGCTTGCCAGCACTAAGGCCCAGACGGTCGATTAGGCGAGGAAGCTAACGCTGTTGGTAGTCTTCGAGACGTACGCAACCTGATTAGCGGATGAAGAAGTCAGGGCTGGGCCGGGCCTTGGTTCTGAGCGCTGTGCTCGCCCTGTCTGTGAGCCTGGCAGGCGAATATGTGCAGGCGACACTGTTGCTCCACCAGGCAGATCGACACCGCCAAGAGAAGGAGTACAGCCGCGCGATCAGCCCTTATCAGGAGTTAGGTGCCCTGAGACCCAACTGGGCCCTGCCGCACATCCAGTTAGGTCGAGTGTATGTCGCTCAAGGGAGATGGGATGAGGCTTATGTAGAGTTCGCCCAAGCTCGGGAGTTGGACACAAGTAGCGCGGAGCCCCTCCTAGGCCTGGGCATGGTTGCTCATCAGCGCGGCGACCTGGAGGCTGCTGTCGACCTCTGGCGGGCAGCCACATCCGCGAACCCTAGGAATGTCGACGCTCATAACCAACTGGGCCGGGCGTACCTGTGGTCGTCGAGGTCTGAGCTTGCACGCCAGGAGTTCGAGCTTGCACTGCTACATGACAAGGACCAGCAAGCAGCGCACTACTACTTGGGTCTCTTGCTCGCGGCTGAGGAGCCACTTCTGTCCGCCGAACACATGGCGATTGCCGCCACTGGTGACGATGGGCACCTCGCTGAGAGCGCACAGGACTGGGTCTCGCTACTTGACGACCTCGCCCTGTCCCAGCATGAGACACAGGCGACAGCTCTTCTGGCGCACGCTTATGTCAAGCAAGGTCTTCCCAATCTCGCTCTGCCGCAACTGGAGAGACTGTTGGTTCTTGAGCCTGACAATCACGCTGCGCGCGCCTATTTAGGGTATGCCCTCTACACCCTCGATCAGCATGACAGGGCACGCACAGTCTTGCGCGACGTGACGCACCTGGCACCCAAGTATCCGTTGACGTACTATTTCCTGGGTCTCCTTCATCGCTCGGATGGATACCTGCCTACAGCGTTGTGGGAGTTCAGGAGATGCCTCCAGTTGGATCCCTTCAACGCTGCCACTTACGCCAGCATCGGGGAGACCTACCAGCGCATGGGGCAGTACGTGACCGCCGCCGAATGGTATGCCAGTGCCGTCGAGGTGGCTCCGGAGGAAGTGGAGTTCTGGCTGCTCCTGGCACAGTTCTACGAGGATGTGCTCCCCAGGGCACAGGAAGCGCTGGAGGCTGCACAGCAGGCTGCGGACTTGGCTCCTGACAACCCCATTGCCCAGGAGCTTCTTGGTTGGGCTCGTCATCTTGAGGGAGACGAAAACGGTGCCCAGGTCGCTCTGAAGAGGTCTCTAAGCCTCGACCCCGACTTCGCCAGAGCTTACTACCATCTGGGTGTCGTCTACTCTCAGATCGGGGAAAAGGACAACGCACAGTGGGCATATCAGCGAGCGATAGACCTGGATAGCGACGGTTTCTACAGGCAGAGAGCTATGGTTGAACTGAGAACGAGGGACTAGATCGGTTGATTCACCGTCCTCCGGCCGACCTACTCTGAAGGATACTTGACCCCACATGAACCGTATGCTACCATTCAGTTGGAGCGGCCGCAGCGCTAGGCTACACGGATTCATGTGCTGCAAGCATCAACCTCAGCGGAGGTCCGACCAGTGAGACTGGAAAAGAAGGTGGCAATCATCACCGGTGCCAAATCTGGGATCGGATTCGCCACTGCTGTTCGATTCATTGCTGAAGGCGCCAAGCTGCTGCCGGCCTTGGTTCTCGTGTTTGCAGGCGTGCCCCTCGTCTCCGACCTGCCAGAGCGCGTGTTGAACGTATCCCACAGAGAGTTGAAAGGGTAAGGGAGGAAATGGAAGAGAGAAGGCGAATGGTCGTCGATCTTTGTGTGTGCCCGGGATGTCCCAGTTGGGTAGAATGTGGGGAAGAGGGTGGTTTCTGTTTTCCCACCATCGGCAGGAGCAGTTGCATTGACGAAGAGTCCGGCTGCATCTGCCCAAGCTGCCCCGTCACCGAGAAGATGAATCTGAACCACGACTACTACTGCACCAGAGGCTCAGAGGAGGAGCAATCTGGAATGTAGAAGCCCGTGGCATCATAGAAAGCGACACAGGCGATGACGAACGATCAGAAACCTAGCGCCTCCGCATTCTTCACCAACCTGAAGGCGTCCATGCCGTGGCGACGCAAACTCTTGTTGCTGGTGCGCAACAACTGGCTCAAGATCCGGACGGCGAGCAACTGCTGTGGCCATCATGGAGAGCCTGGCTGTTGACAGGTCCCCCAAGGGAGACTGGGGCAGTCTCAAACGTCCGATGACCAATGAGCTTTTCGAGATGAGTGCGCCAAGAGGTGAGGCCAGTGCCGAAAGAGGTTCTCAAGGTCGCAACATACAACTGCAACTCCATCCGAGCCCGGCTGGACCAGGTACTGACATGGCTTCAGCGTGAGAAGCCCGATATCCTGTGCCTACAAGAGACGAAGGTGCAGGACGCTGCCTTTCCGGGGGACGTGTTCTTCGACTTGGGCTACCGGGTGGTCTACCGGGGACAGAAAGCCCACGCCGGGGTAGCGATGGTCTGCCGAGAAGAACCTCACGAGGTGGCCTTTGGGCTGGACGACGGTGGCGACCCCGACGAGGCGCGGTTGATTCGCAGCAGGGTCGGGAGCATCGCAGTCGTCAATACTTACGTCCCCCAAGGGCGCACGGCTGATTCGCCTCACTTCCAGCACAAACTGGAGTGGCTGCTTCGATTGTGCAGGTTCTTCGAGCGCCACTATGACACTCAAGAACCGTTGCTGTGGGTGGGCGATTTCAACGTCGCTCCGGAACCGATAGACGTGTATGATCCAAAGAGGCTCAAGCGGCACGTTGACTTCCATCCGGAGGCCAGGAAGGCCCTGGCGCAAGTACGCGAGTGGGGTTTCGTTGATATCTTCCGGCTTCATCACCCAGATGAGCCAGGGCAGTACACCTTCTGGGACTACAGGGTGCCAAATGCGCTCGACCGGGGAATGGGCTGGCGCGTGGATCACATTTGGGCCACCGAGCCACTGGCCAAGAGAACCACAGGCGCCTGGATCGACGTCGAGGCACGCCGCGCCCAAAGGCCCTCCGACCACACCTTTCTGGTGGCCGAGTTCGCCCGTTGATGGCGTAGCCCGCAGACTTCCTCTATTCTCTACGGTGCTTCTTCTGGCCGCTCGCGAGAACGTCGATTGCAAGGCTGCGAACCGCTCCAGGCCCCTGGCGTGGAAGCCACGCAGAGAAGCTGCCGCGTGGCCCCTGCTTCGGTCCGGTGCACAGGCCTACTCTTCCCAGGGTTGCACCAGCTTGAAGCCGTGCCCTCGCACCGTGACGATGTATCTGTGGTCGGGATCAAGGGCAGCGATGCGACGCCTCAGCCGTCCCACCAAGGCGTCTATCGTCTCATCTGACACCCCCGCCAGGGCATCCCTTGGCCACACAGCCGCGACAATCTCATCGCGACTGTACACGCGTCCAAGTTTCTGCTGCAATAGGGTCAACAACCCAAACTGGGCCTTGGAAACAGAAGGGCTCAGCTTCTGCCCCCTCACCCAGACTTCTCGTGCCTCGTGATCTATCCACAACCCCGTGCTCCAGACCGTGACGTCCGTGCCCAAGGCACTCGTTGCTTCAGGATCGATGTACACAACCCTGAAATCCAGCCCTATCTGAATCTCATCGCCGTCGCGTAGAACATGCGATCCGGAGATACGCTGACCATTCACAAACGTCCCGTTGCGGCTCCCGCGATCCAGCAGCGTGTACTGTCCGCGCTCTCTCTGGATCTCAGCATGATGCCTCGATACTAGGCGGTCGTCAATGACTACGTCGCTCTCGTCGAGACGCCCGATGGTCAGCAACTCCTGATTCAACTCTATCTCTCTTCCTTTGCCAGGTCCGCCTTGTACCAGAAGCCGTGGCGTCCTCTCTTGCATCACCCGCCTCCCGCCGCTTTCTTGACAGCACCCCCCAAAGTGAATATCATATGGCCACTGGTGCAATCGAACACCAAGGGCCACAAGGTCTCCAGTTTCATCTGTCGAAAGGCGGAAAAACACATTGACAACCCCGTTACCTCCCAAGATCATACTCCAGGATAGATACAGGGTCGTGGAGTTGATTGGGTTCGGAGGCATGGGAGCCGTCTATCTGACCGAAGACCTCCATCTGAGAGACAAACGGTTTGCCCTCAAGGAAGTATCCTACTCCGCGGACCTGGATCCCAGGACCCAGAAGCAGCTTCGCGAACAGTTCCACAGAGAAGCCATCGCCTTGGCGAATCTGGATCACCCCAATCTCCCCAAAGTCTTCGACTATTTTTCCCAAGACGGGCGTGACTATCTGGTGATGGACTACATCGAAGGTCCTAATCTGAAGGAACTCCTCGACCAAGCGCGGAAGAAGCGAGAGCTATTGCCGGAGGCACAGGTCTTGGAGTGGGCCGATCAGATATGCGCTGCTCTGATCTACCTCCACGGACAAACGCCTCCCATCATCCATCGCGATGTCAAGCCGGCCAATATCAAACTGGCCTCGAACGGCGTCGTCAAACTGGTTGACTTTGGCTTGGTAAAGATCTTCGATTCCGCCGATCCCCGGACCATCACCTTGGTGCAAGCCTACGGCACCCCCACGTATGCGCCGCTTGAACAGTACGGCGCTGGCACCGGACGTACCGATGCCAGATCAGACATCTACTCCTTGGGAGCGACCCTCTACCATCTCCTCACCGGTCGGTCGCCTGCGAACGCGCAGCAGCGCTTCCTCGAACCAGTGAGCCTTCGCAACCCACGGTCCCTCGCCGCCCGCATCTCCCCTTTGACGGAATACCTGATCCTCAAGGCCATGGCCATCCGGCCCGATGACAGGTACCAGACCGTGGAAGAGATGATAAGGGATCTGACAATGGCCAGGGACGTCTCGGTCGGCAGAAGGACTCAGAACCGCTTGGCCCTGGTCTGGTCCAGCCTTGTGCCCCACAAATGGCTATCTCTTGGCGTCTTGGCATTATTCATCGTGGCGGTGCTCGTCACACTCGTCCAGCCACAGCCGGTGTTCTAGACAACAATGCGTCTCGGAACACTAGGACCGTCGAGGCCATACAACTCCACTCGGCAGAAAGCTCAGCACCGCGCAGAAGAGAAGTACGAAGACCCTGACTGACATGCCCTGCCACCCCAGGATCCTCGCCGGATTGAGAAAACCCAAACCGTACAAGATGTACCCTATTAGACCCAGGCCTACTCCGTACAGGATGAGCCGCACTTCACGCTCCCAAGTCTTCCTCCGTCCTCTTCTCGTTTGAACGCCGAGCACGTTGCCCACAAAGATGCCTACACCAGCCAAACCGAGGTCCAACCAATCCACCGGACGGACCGTACGCGCGGTAGGCAGAACAGGGGTGGCTATTGGAGTTGGAACAGCGGTCGGAGTAGGCGGAACAGCGGTGGCAGTCGGCGTGGGACTTGGTGCCACCGTTGGTGTAGGGGTGAACGTGGGAAAAGGCGTCACTGGCACCAAGACCCGAACGTGCAGCGGCTCCGAGTTGGCCTCCCCACTAGCCGCAGTGACTTCGATCAGCCCGGCCGGAACAGGCTCGCCTAGCCAAAAGCTTGCCTCCGCCACTCCACCGATAGTCCCGGTCACCACTTGCGGCTCCACATAGATCTCCCCCTCCAGGTAGTTGCCCCTGAACTCCACCTCCGTTCCGTTGGGGACGGGGTTGCCGTTACGATCGAAAATGACTCCGGTCCGTACGACTAGAGGCTCTCCACCAACGTACAAGAGCTCCCCTTCTGGAGGGGATAGCCTCTCCAGAGGGATGATCTGGGAAGGATCCGGCTGAAGGGCAGATCTCAGGTCGTAGCCCACGCCTTCCACGTTGACGGGCGCTGCCCCCACGGGAACGAAGTCTGTGTCGAAGAGGGGCCGAAGTGAGGCATCCACAAGGGGCGCGACCTTGCCATAGACGGCGAAGTAGGCGGTCAGCTTGCCTACCTCTGTCTGGTCAAGACGGTAGGGCGCATCGTAAGCGATTGCGATCACCTTCTTGTCACTCAAGTAGTAGTCCCTCTCAGCCAAGAGATCCTTCACCGCCCTCGAAGCGGGGAAATCGTCGGGGTTGTAGTCGGGCAAGGCCAGAATGACCCAGTCCGCGTCCTGTATCAAATCCTCCACCAAGCTCGCGTCCGAGGCACCCAGATCGCCACCGATCCAGTCGTAAACCTGAGCGAAGCTGAGGGTATGCACGTTCTGCCGATTCACCTGACCGGTGCCTTCGGGCCCATAAAGGCGAACGAGCGTATTCTGTAGCGACTGCCCTGGGGGAGCCGCGAATGGCCCGCAGCCCCCAAGGCACTCCACGATCAGAATGTGGTCCTCAGTTGTTGGGGGTTCAGGGAGGCGAGTCCGCAATTCCTCGCTGCTGGGATGCAGAAGTGTAACAGCGTCTTCAGCGATCTGCCGAACTGCGTCTCCTCCACTGCCAACGACGGTCACAGCCAGATCCGCATCCACCAGCACATCAGCCAAGGATGGCGTGGGATACAATCGAATCTTGGCGTGCAATATCTTGCGCACCGATTCGTCCACTCGGTCCCGAAACTGGAGATCCCGGTCGTAGAGCTCCTGGAAGTACTCTATGGTATCAACGATATTCGGCAAGTCGTCTGTGCTCCAGTCCTCCCCCAACGAGAACCGCACCAGGGGCAAGATATCGTTCCCCGCCATCAGCGCTTCGCGAGCTATCCGGGTGTGGGGGAAGAGGTCCCGCGGAGGAGCCGGGTCGATGTGGTCCTTGATGGCATCGGCACCAAGGGAATCCGCCACCAATAGGCCATCGGTGCTCCACGTAGCAAACTCCGGCAGGGCCATGGCCACGCCCAACCCTTGCTCGTCGAGAGTAAGGGGATCGACGTAGAAGGCGACATCCTCCTGAAAGGCCTGACACCTTATGTGACCCACCATCAGCGCATCCGTCGTCCCCAGAGGGTCGCCGGCGCTGGCCCTGGTCACTGCCGCAAAGGGGATCAACTCCAGGCCCCGCATCTCCTCAAGGGACCGGTCAAGGGTGACCACTTCACTCTCGGGATCCCGACCGCTCCTACCGTGACCAGGGAAGTGCTTGGCCACCGTGGCGACTCGCCCCCCGCTGCCCTCATGTACTCCCCGGATGTAAGCCCGGCCTAGCCTGGCTACCCAGTCGGGATTGCCGCCGAACACGCGAACCCCAAGGTCCCCTCGCTCTCCTGACCTGGGACTGTCCAGAACGTCAACCACCGGCCCCAGGAGCATGTTGACGCCCACAGCGGCCAATTCTTGACCAGCAATGGTGCCCGTCGTCTGAGCATACTGCTCACTCCAGGTTGCACCGAGTGCCATGTTGCTCGGAATTGGGGTGAAGCCGCTGCGGAGTTGGCTGCGAGGATAACCGTTCCCTTCTTGTTCGACAGAGACAAAGAGGGGTACAAACACTTCCTGCCCATTGATAGTCCTGCTGTTGGCGCGAAACGCCAGATTCTGAAGCTCGTTGGTCAGCTGAGCAACCTGTGACGGTGTGGGGACCTCATCCTGATTGTTGATGTTGCCCCTTGACTCGGAGAGGACCACACCTCCAATCTTGTACTCCAGGATCAACCGCGCGATCTCACTGTCATCAGAGGTATCCTGACCAGGAAAGTCAACCATGAATAGTTGGCCGACCCTCTCTTGAGGGGTCATCATGCTCATGACGTCGTCGACCAGCTCGTTCTGAGCCCAGACACCCTGGGATAGAGGAAGAGCCACAGCGCCGCATAAGATGAGTATCCTGAACAGTGTGTTGAGCGTGCGCCTACTCAATGGAGAGCGTCCCCCAAGTCAGTAAACCCACCGACCGTCCTTCTGCACCAACGTGCCGTCAAGATATATCTCGCCCCCCCGCCGCAAGTCCTTGATCATGTCCCAGTGGAGGCCGGATTCGTTCTTGCTACCGGTTTTCGGATAGCCTCTGCCCAAGGCCAGGTGAACCGTACCGCCGATTTTCTCGTCAAAGAGGATGTTCTTGACGAAGCGGTGTATCTTGTAGTTGTTGCCCAATCCTAATTCCCCCACGTATCTGGAGCCCTCGTCCATGTCCAGCATCCCCAACAGGTAGTCTTCCCCTTTGCTCGCCGTGGCCTTCACCACCTTGCCCTGTTCAAACCACAGACGTACGCCTTCTACCTCCTGTCCCCCGAAAGCCGGATAAATGGCCGGATAGCTATAGAGGATGTGGCCTTCGACACTATCCTCGACGGGACCTGTGAATATCTCTCCGTCGGGCATGTTCATCCTACCATCGGCGCTGATGAACGTACGGCCCCGGACACTCATCTTCAGATGAGTACCCTCACCCTTGATGACTACCTCGCTTCCATGGTCAAAGAGCTCCTTCAAGCGCTGCTGCTCTCGAGATACCTCCACCCAGTTCATGTCCACAGCGGCGAAGACGAAGTCCTCGAATTCTGTCATGGACATGCCTGCATCCTGAGCCGCTCCTGGAGTGGGAAACAGTGTCACCACCCACCGCGTGTTGTCTGTGAGATACGCCCTCACCGCCGCATCTGAGGTGCGCCACGTGGCCACCCTCGCCGGCTCAAAGCCGCTCAGCAGTCTGGTGTTGACAGCGGCCAGGATCTGAATGTAGACGTCGGTGTGTCTTGCCTCGTACATGCGCAGGGATGGAAAACTCCCCAAGCGTTCATCGGAGGCCTCGTTGAGGAGGATCTCTCTCATCTCCTCCAACTCGATGTGGGTAACGATCTCGCCAGCCTCTTTCTGAATCGCTCGGCGGTATATCTCCACCACAAGCGGCTTCGCCAGCTCACTGTAGGCCTTGATCTGAACAGTGTCGCCCTTTTGCACCTCCGTGCAGAAATCCACGACGGTCTTCGCCAATCTCTTCACCCTGGGGTCGACCACTACAAATGTCTCCTTCTCTATTCCCTGCTCCGGCGCCAAATCCATTTTATCGGATTGCCTGCTTCTTGTCAATAATTAGAGGCCCAGAAGGCCCACGCACGGGCTACGAGCGGCTAGTCGGATCGTACCTGGACGCTCCAATCGGCAGTCCGCCGCACGCGATGCCAAGATCATCGGCCGCGAGGCGCTGGTGCCAGCCCGAGCTAGGTCTTGAGGGGAAAGATGCTGGGGAGATCTATCACGAAAATGGGCTCGCCGTGGGAGGATGATCCAAGACGGGTTTCGCGGCGAGGGTTCAAGGCGGCGCGAAGCAGTGTGCTGTGAGGTCCACCATCAACTGGGGTTGGGCGTTACGTCAACCTAGACCCCATGCCTGGGGAAGGAACGACTTCTGTCGGTGTCTGGGCAGCAATGGGAGTGGAGTCTCGACCGCAGGCCTGTCACCAACATCAAGACTCCCGGCATGCTCGATGTTTTGCGCGTCGACCGCCACCAGACCGCCAGCGAGGTGAGATCGGCCCTCGGAGCACACTCCCGGAATCAGGAGTCTGTCACGCGGGATCGGTCCACCGCACAGAGAGAGCCGGCCGCGCCTGGAGACATGGCCCCCGACAGATGGATCCACAATGGCCGCATTCGCCCCCCAACGAGCACGCCCACCCGGGAATCATTTCCATAGCCTGAGGTGGTCACGGTCCCCGACGTTCACCGGACTCACTCCGTTTGAGAGGGTCTCCCCGGGCCTGCGACAGGCGCCCCACCCAGTTCGTATGTTGACTGGCGCTCGTCCAAGATGTGCAGCGGTCTGTCACCCCGTTCAATCAAGGGCTTCTGCGGTTGCCTGTTCAGGTTGAGGGAAAGTACACCGAACTGGTTGTAGTGCCCGGTGATGTCGTGCATCATCTTGGGTACGATGAGATCGTCCAAGTCAATATCGGCGTAGACAATGCCTTCCTCATCGATCAGTGGTCCTGCTACATACCGTCCGTCCGGTCCAAAGATCGCTGTGAGGGCATAGTTGCTTCCCTGCATCAAGCTCCGCTTATCTGGAGATTGGCACAGCAATTCGAGGCACCTCTCATCCATCAGACCGGTCGATGCGATCACGAATATCTTGCCCTCAAAAGCGTGAGCTTGGCAACGAATTCGGATTGCTTCTGACTCTTCGTACCAATCGGTGAACGGAAAGGCTGGAAAATTCGCCACATGAATCTGCTCCCCTTGAGCAAGCAGAGCGAACCGGGCCAACGTATTCGTATTCTCTCCACACAAGAGAGTGCCTATCCGCCCACAATCGGTTTGATAGACCCGCAAACCACTGCCATCACCGTTTCCCCACACGAGTCTTTCCGCGTTTGTTGGCACCAGTTTTCGATGGCGCCCCAACAAGTTGCCATGATTGTCAATAAGCACATTTGTGTTGTAAATGGTCCCGGTGAGCACGGGGTCGATCTCGTTGACCCCAACGACGACTATGATGTCGCTTTCCCTTGCAGCGGTGCATAGCTGATCTGTTGAGGGTCCAGGAACCGTCATGGAATTCTTGTAGAGAGCCTTGAAGTATCCAGTGCCCTGCAGGGGACTATCCAGCCAAGCCCAATAGGGGTATGCAGGAATGAACGCCTCCGGGAATGCAACAAGCGACGCTCCATTCCTGGCCGCCTCCTCCATGAGCAAGCATGTCTTATCCACCGTTGCTTCCAAGTCCAAGAACACTGGCCCCGTCTGAACGGCGGCCACCTTGAACTGATTCATCTCCAGTCTCCTCCAGCGTCCACTTCACTCGACGGCTGCGCGCACGAGGTCTTGCCAGGGTTGTCCTCTTGCGCAAATCAGCCTTCTGCCAGCCCCAAATCCACGGTTGTGAACTCCTGGCTGCATGGGCGACTTCGACTGACAGACCGAGGGCACCCTTGCGTGAAAACTCCGACCGAAAGGAGTGCCTTGGAGCTGACTTGGCGTGACAGGTCTCTGGCGGCGTCTGACTCCTGAGTCCGCTCGCGCCCCAACCCTAGGAATGGCCTGGCCTCACGCCCTAAATCACTAGCCGCTTCCCATGGCCACACCTTGCTGATTGCCACGTGCGCGGACCAGCCGCCTTCCGCTCCCGACAAGGCTTCACGCAGTCCGAGCGCTCTCCATCGGCTGCGATGAGCCAGTGGAACACGCCGTCAATGCTGAAGCAGCCTCCTTCCTGCTTTCACACCCGGTTCTCCAGCAGAATCTCCACGGGCCCTCTCAGTGCCTCATGGAACTCCGCCGAGATCTCCCTGGACGATCCCGTTGGCGGCTGAGCTCTGCCCCCCAACTGCGCTCATCCGTACGCGGCCTTGAGCTCCTCCTTCACCAGGTCCTGGACCTCTCGCTGCAGCTCCGGATACCCGGCGTAACCCAGGCGCTGTGCGAAGCGGGTCACGGTCGCGGGATCCACCTCTAGCCGTTGCGAGAGCGCAGAACCGTTCATGAAGGCTGCTTCGCGGTACTCTTGGGTCAGAAAGTCGGCGATCCTCTTTTGGTTCCTTCCAAGTCGTTCGTAGTGTTGTGCGATCCGTTCTCTAAACATGGCCAACCTCCTTTCTACCGTCGGCTTTGAGCTCACGATGGGGGAGGCCGACCCCACAACGGGGATCCGCAACTGTCATTATAGGTCGTCTGCATGTCGTGCGCAGGTGCTACTCTCGCTTGAGTCAACTGTGTGTCACAAACCTCTTGCGGACGATATGCCGACCTAGTATAATCTGCGCGAGATAAGGATGGGTGAGTCTGCGCGATCATGAAAACCGTGGTGGTGATGCCCACATACAACGAGGCTGAGAACTTGGTGCAAATCGTCGCCGAGCTGATGACTCTGGAACTTGACGGCCTCGAGATCCTCATCATCGACGACAGTTCTCCAGATGGCACTGGACAGCTAGCCGACGAGTTGGCGGCCCAGTATTCCGACCGCATTCACGTAATCCATCGCGAGAGCAAGATGGGTCTCGGAACAGCCTACATTACCGGCTTCCACTATGCTTTGGAAGTGGGCGCGGATTACGTGGTGCAGATGGACGCTGATTTTTCCCACTCACCATCCTATCTCCCCCGCTTCTTGGAGAAGATGACGGAATGCGACGTGATCATTGGATCGCGATATGTGCCCGACGGGGGGGTTGACAGGCAGTGGAGTCCCTGGCGACGCTTCCTCAGTTGGGGTGGTAACGTCTACGCTCGTCTCATCACGGGACTTCGCATCCACGATGTGACTGGCGGCTTTCGATGCTTCCGCCGACAGGCCCTCCTTGACCTTGACCTGGAGCGAATACGCTCCGAGGGATACGCTTTTCAGATAGAGGTGGCCTGCGCGTGTCAGAATCAGGGCCTTCGCCTCTGCGAGATCCCTATCTACTTTGAGGATCGCTCTATGGGTCTTTCCAAGATGAGCTCCTGGATTATCCTGGAAGCCATGTGGCGGGTATGGCAGATGAGATGGAGATACCGGTAGCGGCCCAGCCATACGACCTTCAGAGGTTGTAGTTGTTTACCAAAGAGAGACTACTTGACCTCGCCATAGTCCTGTTCTTTCTGGCCCTGCCACTGCTTCTCTTCTGGCCTGTAACCTTCGGCGGTAGGACTCTCGTACCTTTCGACAATCTCTATGCTTTCCAGCCGTGGCTGGCGTTCGCCGATCAGATGGAGGTGAGTGTTCCCCATAATGAACTGCTCAGCGATCTGCTGCTGGAGAACTACGCCTGGAAAACCTTCATCGTCCAGGCTCTGGGTGAGGGCCAAATCCCACTCTGGAACCCTCACATCTTTGCTGGTGTTCCCTTCCTGGCGGCCGGCCAGCACTCAGCCCTTTACCCCTTCAGCCTCTTGTTCTATCTTCTGCCCATCTCCCAAGCGTATGGATGGTTCACAGTCCTGCACCTCTTCTTGGCGGGACTGTTCATGCACATCTTCTTGAGGCTGATCCGCCTTGGCAGGCTGGGCGCCACCATCGCCGGCGTGACCTACGCCCTCAGCAGTTTCATGATCGTCAGCGTGGACTTCCCGATGGTGATCGCGGCGGTCACGTGGCTGCCACTCCTGCTAACAGCAGTGGAACTGGCAGTGAGAACCCACGAATCGAGCGCGCCAAGACGCTCGCCGATCCCCTATCTCTTAGGGGGAGCGGTCGTGGTCGGAACGCAGTTCCTCGCTGGCCACGCTGAGATGTCCTATTACATGCTCATGGTAGCCGCTTTCTACGCGGTCTGCCGCCTGGGTATCCTGTGGTGGCACGTAAGAGACACCAAGCGGGTTGGGGTTCTCGCGCTTCTATTGATCGGCATGGTCTTTCTCGGGGTCGGCCTGGGTGCGGTACAACTGATCCCGTTCCTCGAGCTGGCCCGCCTCAACTTCCGTCAAGCCTCTGCGAGCTACCAAGAGGTCATTGGCTGGGCATATCCATTGCGCCAGGTGGCAACGTTCCTGATACCCAACTTCTTCGGGAACCCCGCCCATCATTCCTACTACGACATCGTCACGCGGCAAGTCACGCCCGTTACCCAAAACGCCGCGGGCCAGCCAATCAGTAGCATCTTCTGGGGTATCAAGAACTACGTCGAGGCAGGAGCCTACGTAGGGGTATTGCCCGTCTTGCTAGCTCTCGTTGCTGTGTTGCGTCGTCGCGACCGCTATGTGTGGATCTTCGTTTCTCTGGCCATCATTTCCCTGCTCCTGAGCTTCGGGACACCTCTCTACGCTCTGCTCTACTACTTGCTACCAGGCTACAAGCAGCTTCACACCCCGTTTCGCTGGGTCTTCCCATACACCGTGAGCATGGCGGTCCTCGCAGGGTTGGGCGCCGAATCCCTTGGCAAGCACCTGGGAGGAAGACTCGGCTCTCGACTTCCACTCCCTGGTACTCGCGTCATCTCGTGGGTTTCCTTCTGGGCAGGGACTGTCGGCGTGGCCCTGTTGCTGTTGGTTTATCTGTGGCCTGACCCCTTCATCCCTCTGGCGGACCGTTTCCTGGCACGCTCAAACCTGGCCCAGGGCGCCTTCGCCAATGGTCGCGTACTTCTCTCCTACGAATGGCACAACCTGCTCATCTTCAGCCTGTTCCTCATGGCGGCTGGTGCGGTGATCAGGATCAGCCATTGCCCCATCTACCTGCCCGGACCGTGGCGAGATCACAGAGTCTGGAAGCCTCTGGCGCTCATTGTTCTCATCCTCGACTTGACCATCATCGGCGCCGGCTTCAACCCCGCCGTCGACCCGAAGTTGGAGGAGTTCACACCTCCCTCGGTGAGGTTCCTTCAGACTGACGATGACCTCTACCGATTCACAACATTCAACGCGCCGGGAGAGAAGACCTTCAATGCGAATGTGGGGATGTACTATCGTTTACACGACATCCGTGGGTACGATTCTGTCATCCCCAAGCAGTACGTCGACTTAATGACTCTCATTGAAGAACAGGGGGATCTGATCTACAATCGCATAGCGCCCTTCCACGAATACGACTCCCTCGATTCACCTCTGCTGGATTTGCTGAATGTCAAGTACGTCATGACCACTCAGCACATACCTAATCCGGGATACACCCTCGTCTATGACGAAGAAGTGCAGATCTATCGCAACGACGACCACCTACCTCGTGCCTTTGTGGTCTACGCGGCTGAGGTCATCGAGGATGAGGAACAACTCCTGGAGGAACTTCAGAGGTTCGATCCCAGGCAGAGCGTCCTGCTCGAGGACCAACCACCCCAGCAGTATCTGGACCTCCAACCCTCCATCCAGGGTGAAACCGCGCCCGAGGTCTTCTTCAGGGAATACGGCATCAACCAAGTCACCGTAGAGGTGGAGATGCACCGCAGGGGATGGTTGGTGCTCGCGGATAGCTTCTTCCCCGGCTGGAAGGCGTTCCGGCAGATGGAGGATGGTCAGGAGCAGGAGCTGCAGATCTATAAGGCCGACTACAACTTCCGCGCCTGCCCACTGGAGGCCGGCAGCAATGTGGTGCGCTTCCGTTACAGCCCCATGTCCTTCAAGCTGGGTCTCTATGCAAGCTTCATGGCAGCTATGGTCATCCTTGCCGTGGCTGGCTACTGGCTCTGGGGTGTGACATATCGGGAGCGGGAAGGAGATCCACTGGTCAAGCGCGTCGTCAAGAACAGCATGACGCCCATGGCCGCATCGTTTCTCAACAAGATAATCGACACCGCCTTCGCCATGCTCGCGCTGCGCATCCTGGGCCCTGAGGGAGCAGGGAAGTACGGCTTTGCCATAGTAGTGTACGTGTTCATCGAGATAGTGACAAACTTCGGCCTGAACACTCTGCTCACCAGAGAGGTATCGAAAGATCGCAGCCAAGTCAACCGCTACCTAAGCAACACGGCTATCCTGCGGTTGATCATCCTCCTTGCGATCACTCCTCTCCTGTTTCTCTTCCTTGTGGCGTGGCGACGTCTGTTCAGCCTGCCGGACGACACCACTGTGACTATCCTTCTCCTCACGCTGAGCCTCATTCCAGGCAGCATCTCCGCGGCCCTCACCTCCGTTTTCCTGGCCTACGAGAAGATGGAGTATCCCGCAGCCATCACCACGTTGACCACAATCATTAGGGTTAGCCTTGGCGTCGTGGTGCTTCTGATGGGCCTCGGCATTGTCGGCCTGGCGGCCGTGGCTATCATCACCAACATTGTCACGGCCGTCATTCTCCTCTTCCTTTTAGTGCATTTCTTGCTGCGGCCCCGTCTGGAGTTCGACCCAGCCTTCGATCGAGAGATGCTTGGCACCTCTTATCCCTTGATGCTCAACCACCTTCTGGCAACAGTGTTTTGGAGGGTGGACGTGACACTGCTGCAACCAATGAAGGGGGATGTCGTCGTTGGCTGGTACACCACAGCATATCGCTTCCTCGATGCTCTGAACATCATCCCTTCCGCCTTCACCGTAGCCATTTTCCCCATCATGTCCCGCTATGCCAGAGAAGCAAAGGATGCTCTCATTCGAACATACACTATCTCTCTGAAGATGCTCCTAATCGTCAGCCTGCCTGTCGCCTTGCTCACCACCTTCTATGCTGAGTGGATCATTCTCATCGTAGGTGGCCAGGCCTATCTACCGCACGCGGCCATCGCCCTCCGCCTCTTGATCTGGTCCATCCCCTTTGGGTTCATCAACAGCGTGACACAGTATGTGCTCATAGCCATTGACAGACAGCACTTCCTGACCAGAGCCTTCGTCATGGGAGCTGGTTTCAACTTGATAGCCAACCTGCTTCTCATACCTTCCTTTGGCTATCAGGCAGCGGCGATAACCACCGTCCTCTCTGAGGTACTGCTGCTGCTGCCCTTCTACTATGGAGTGAGGAAGTACTTGTCCACCATCCCCTGGATGAGTCTCGCCTGGCGACCAGTGGTCAGCACAGTGCTGGCTGGTGCCTTCCTCTGGCTGCTTCGTGACCTCTCCTTCTTGCTCCTTATTCCTCTATCACTAAGTATCTATGTAGGATGCCTCATCGTGACTGGGACCTTCACGCAAGACGATATCTCCCTGATGAAGCAACTGCTCCCGAAACGGCTTCGGTCCGCCGAACCAAGCGACGACTCCGGTCAGTAGATCCCCCTAGATCTTTGCCCTCCAGCCTCGCCATCTGCTATAATCCTTGCTCAGGAGGTATCAGCATGGCCCAACGGGCGTATATCGAAAGCGTAGCTCAACAACAAGGAGAGCAGGTCACGATCAAGGGCTGGCTGCACAACAAGACCGACAAAGGCAAACTCCACTTTCTTCTGGTGCGGGACGGGACAGGCACGATCCAGGCCGTGGTGTTCGAGGATGACGTGTCGCCGGAGACGTTCCAGGCAGCGCAGAAGGTCACCCAGGAATCGTCCGTCATCATCAGTGGCACTGTGAGGGCTGAGCAGAGGGCCCCAGGAGGCTTCGAACTCACGCTTGGCGAACTGGAGATCGTGCAGCTTGCCGAGCCTTATCCGATTACCCCCAAAGAGCATGGGGTCGGTTTCCTGATGGACCACCGCCACCTATGGCTACGCTCCCCCCGTCAGCATGCCATCTTGAGGGTGCGTGCTGAGGTGATCAAAGCTTGTCGCGACTACTTCGATGACAATGGCTTCGTCTTGGTTGACACACCCATTCTGACCCCAGCCGCCTGTGAGGGGACTAGCACCTTGTTCGAGACCGACTACTTCGGCGAGTCCGCCTACCTGGCTCAGAGCGGTCAGCTATACAGTGAGGCGTCGATCGCTTCGCTGGGCAAGGTCTACTGCTTCGGCCCCACGTTCCGAGCGGAGAAATCGAAGACCCGCCGCCACCTCTTGGAGTTCTGGATGGTGGAACCGGAGATGGCCTATGCCGATCTTGAGGACTGCATGTGTCTCGCTGAGGAGTTCGTGAGCTACATAGTGCGGACCGTGCTGGAGAACAGAAAGGCCCAACTGAAGCTGCTGGAGAGGGACACCGCACTATTGGAAAGGGTTGAACCTCCCTTCCCTCGCATAACCTATGACGAGGCCGTGGATACCCTGCGCAGCAAGGGCCTGGACTTCCAATGGGGCGATGACTTCGGTGCCCCAGACGAGACCGCCCTGGCGGAGGCGTTCGAGAAACCGCTGCTCGTGCACCGCTATCCCTCACAGGTCAAAGCCTTCTACATGGAGCCTGACCCGGAACGTGCAGACTTGTCACTGTCGGTTGACTGTCTTGCTCCGGAAGGGTATGGAGAGATCATCGGCGGCGGGCAGCGCATTGCCGACTACGACCTGCTCTTGCAGCGCATCGACCAGTACAACCTACCTGGAGAGGCTTTCCAGTGGTATGTGGATCTTCGCCGCTACGGTTCTACGCCTCACTCCGGGTTTGGGTTGGGCATCGAACGCACGGTTGCTTGGATCTGTGGCCTAGAACACATTCGCGAAACCATCCCCTTTCCACGCATGCTCCATCGCCTCTACCCCTGAGCCCATAGACATGAAGATACGCCGCCGGCGCTATCTGCGCATAGTACTGTTCCTCTCCCGCCTTCTTCTGTCGCTGCTATGGTGGGAGCTCATTGTGGGACGGTTCCTGCCCACGGGCCTCGTCAAGCATGGTGCGGCAGAAAGGCGCCGCCGATGGGCAGCGAGCTTCCGCGACCTGGCGGTAGAGATGGGCGGCGTATTGATCAAGCTGGGTCAGTTCCTCAGCTCACGGGCCGATGTCATGCCGCCGGAAGTCACCAGGGAGTTGGCAGCACTGCAAGATGAGGTCCCAGCAGATCCCTTTCCGCCCATCAAGAGGCTGATTGAGGAGGAGCTGGGAGCGCCTATTCCAGAGCTGTTTTCCCGTTTCGTCGAGGAGCCACAGTCGGGCGCCTCCCTGGGCCAGACCTACTATGCTTGGCTGCCCGAAGGTGACGCTGTGATCGTCAAAGCCCAGAGACCCCACATCGAGGAGCTTGTGGCTACGGACTTGGCGGCTGTGAAGTGGGCCATCGGGTTGATAAAGTGGTACCCTGCGCTGCGACGGAGGATCAACCTTGATGCTCTTTTCGAGGAGTTCAGCCGCATTACACATCGTGAACTCGACTACATCGCCGAGGGGCAGAACGCTGAGGAGCTGAGAGCCAACTTCGCTGACAACCCGGGTATCTTCATTCCTAGACCGTATTGGTCTCACACCAGCAGAAGGGTGCTCACCCTTGAACGCGCAGATGCCATCAAGATCACAGACTACGAGGCCCTGACCGCGGCTGGCATAGACCGTGCTGAGGTTGCTGAAAGGGTTTTCGGCACCTATGTGCAGCAAATGCTCATTGACGGCTTCTTTCACGCGGATCCCCACCCCGGGAACCTCTTCGTGGAGCCCCAGGGCCCTGGTCCGCTTGATGACTCGCATGGCAGGGAGTTTGTCGTCACCTTTGTGGACTTCGGCATGACGGGACGCATCACACCGAGAGACAAAGCTCTGTTCCGCGACCTCGCCGTTCACGCCTTCAATAGGGACGTCCCCTCCGCCATCAATGATATGAAGAGGTTGGGGTTCATCCTGCCGGGCACCGACACCCGGCCCCTTCAGCGAGCCTTCTACATCCTCATGGACCGCTACTATGGCCTCTCTATACGCGAGTTCGCGAACATCGAGATAGATGAGATGCTGGCGATGGCTTACGAGCTGCGGGACATCATTTACGAGTTCCCTTTCCAGATACCGATCGACTTCGTCCTGCTGGGGCGCGCCATGGGAATCCTGGAGGGGTTGTGCGCTGGACTGGACCCAGATTTCAACGGCTTCACCGTTGCCGAGCCTTATGTCAAGCAGTTGATAGCGATGGAGATGGCAGAAGAGGGCCTGACCAAACGCGTGACCGCAGAGATGCAAGACTTCGCAGCACTTCTCTGGCACTTGCCACGCGAGTTGGAAGAGTTCCTCAACCGGGCCAACAGAGGAGAGTTAGAGGTCCGAGTAGTTATCACGAAGGACGTCGAAAAGCTGGTCGGACGCATAGAGCGCGCTATGAATCGCTTGATTGAGATGGTCGCCTTTGCCGGGTTCCTTCTCGCTGGGGTGTTCCTGCTGAATCGTGAGCTTTGGGTACTCGGTTATCTCTTCCTCGGCCTGGCTTTCCTGACAGGAATGTCTATCGTCCTAAGGCGTTGACAGCGCAGAATCGAGCTGGGTCGGTACCACAACCGCGCGTTCCAGCCGTTGCCTAGTCAGTTCGGCGCCCGGAAATACTATTACCTCGCGTAGCACACAGTCCCGGACGCGAGCACCGGGTCCCACGACCACATTAGGACCAATGTGACAATCAACCACTTCGCTTTGCTTCGAAATCCACACAGGGAGTTCACCTCCCGGGCAGGCTTCAAAGGCATTGTACCCCGGGTCCGCATCCCGCGGATGGAAGCTGCCTTTCCAATCCTCAAGCATGCGTCTACTCACCCAGAGCAGGTCCTCCACGTGGTTGATGTTCTTTCGCCAGCCAACCAGCGGGACCTCCTTCGCGATCGCTCCGTCGTTCAGCAGAGCAGCGGTCAAGGTCGACAGAGCATCACCATGCAGGCTCTTGATAGTGGGATAGATCTCGGGCGACAGAACGTAGCACCCTGTGGAAGCCAGACGAAGAGCCCGATCTGATTCGCCAGTCTGAGACTCAAGCAAGAAGAGGGCATCGGATCTCACGCCCTGTGCTCTGATCTGAGCTTCGTCGAGCAAATACTCCAGTCCGCGCGAGTAGTAGTTGTCCCCATGCAGAACCATACATTGCTCAGTGACGTGTTCCTCAGCACTGGCCAGAGCCCCAAGCAAGGTAAAAGGGGGGCCTTGTCTCACGAAGCTCACCTTCTCCAGCCCGGCCAATGCCAGCCCCATCTGTTGAGCTTGGTGATGTATCACCACGAACGTGTGCGAGACTGGCAGTTTCGCCAGGAGGGCTAGCTGATGCTCAAGCAGTGTGCCGCCTGGTAGGTACAGAAGGGCCTTCGGGACATGAGCAGTAACAGAGCGCATGCGGCTCCCTTCACCACCGGCCAGAATCAACGCTTGCACAGTCTCACGCCTCCCAAGCCATTATATGCAGGATCTGATTCCTTGCCAATTGCTTTGGTTGATGATATGATGACCACGTGCTGCGCACGCCAGCCACGACAGGTGAGAAACGATGGTAAGCCCAACGGATGATCTGGAACTTGAGAAGCAGGCAGACTACCGTGTGTACACCTTGGCTGGAGACCACTACGAGATGGGCCGACAGTGGGGAATGGCGGGAATCGGCGAGGGGACCGACGATCTGACGCCCGAGGAAGCGTCCAAAGCGGCGCAACTGCTAGGCCTAACTGTGGAGCAATTCTCGGCCTTCCATGTGGCTGCGGGGGCAGAGCGAATCAGGGAAGAAGCCCTCAGTCCCGCTCAGTTGTCCTTCGCCGAAGAGTGCCTCCAAGTCGTCTGTAACTTCCACCCACCATTGCTCGACGAGTTTGAAGGCTGGGCCGAGTCCCTGGGACTAGGCACGGACTGTATACTAGGCATGTTGTCCTTTGGCATGGAGCAGAGCTCGCCCCACTGTTCAGCTTTCGCTTGGCGAACCAAAGACGGGCTCATCGTGGGGCGGAATTACGACTTCTTCTATTGGGCTAAGACCAGACACCTCATCCACGCCAAGCCGGACATCTACTACGCGACCGTGGGCATGAACGATGGGCTACTGGGTGGCCGCCAGGAGGGAGTCAACGAACCTGGTCTCTTTGTGGCTCACTGTAGAGCGATGGCCAGACAACCGTCGCAGGTGCGACCAGGGGTCGCGTTTCATCTGGTGCCCCGCATCCTACTGGAAACGTGCGCCACTGCTGGGGAGGCAGTCATGTTGGCTTGTGAGATGCCGCACCTGATGAGTTACTCTTACCTCATAGCCGATTCACAGGAGATGTTTGTTGTCGAGGCGCATCCTGATGCCGTGTGCATCAGGGAATCCGACGATCACTACATAGCCACCACCAACCACTTCCTCCACCCTGAACTCAAGGGCCTCATGCAATCGCCAGTCCACAAGAACTCGGACCACCGATTGTCAAAGATAGCGGCCGCCCTTGGAGAAGCTGAGAAGGAGAGCGAGCCCTGGGCGACAGCCAGGAGCATTCTGACTGACCACGAGGCGCCCATCTGTGGCCACACCGACGGCTTGGCTACTCTGTGGTCCATGATCGTGGACTTGACCAACCAGCGCCTGGCATACAGTCTGGGCGCGCCGTGCCGCAACGACTATCAGGAAATCCCCTGGCCTGGAACGTCCCAGCCCACTGCGCCCACGCACAAGAGCAAATGAAGTTGAGGAGAGTTCTGATCCCAGTCTTGATGCTAGGGGTGTGCGGCGCCATCCTGGGGGTCTACAAGTTCGCTCTTGTTGATAACAGCACGCCGCTTGTCACGCCATCCACCGAACCCACGTCGGACCCGAGCCCCACTGCAAGAAGCAATCCTACTCCGGCACATCCCCCCACGCCGTCAATCGACGCTGCGATACCTGCGATAGGAGACCAGGCCCCTGACTTCATCCTCCCCTCCGTAAGGGGCGACCCGGTTACGTTGTCCTCATACCGAGGTCAGGAGAACATCGTACTTGTGTTCTATCGAACCGCTGGTTGAGGCCCCTGCAGAACGCAACTCGGCGAGTTGCAGGAAGACTATGCGAGCTTTGAGCAGTTGAACGCCGAAATCCTGGCCATCAGCGTGGAGGATCCCACCATTGGTGAGCATGTATCGAGGTTGCTGGACCTTCAGTATCCGGTGCTGTCGGACCAGGACCATCGGGTCACGGATCTGTACGGCGTCTACAACCTGCTGGGTGACAGCCTGGCCACTCCATCCGTCTTTCTGATAGACCTAGACGGCATCGTCAGTTGGGAATATGTGGGCCAGGACAGCAGAGACCGCCCTAGTAACGCGATGATCTTGGAGCAACTGAGGAGCCTGTTGGCATCCGGCTAGAGCTCAACCGTCAACACGCACCAGGACGATGAGAACGAGGGAGCCCACAAGCCTAGGAGGGTGTAATGACCAGTGGATACTCGTTCTCGAAGACCTCACCCCCGTACTCCAGCCTTAGTCGCAACGTCCGCTCCCCCGGTTCCCGAAAGCGCAGGTGCAGCAGCCGCACAAGCTCGGCTTCTGAGTCGCTTTCCAGCGCCGATTCGAAGCTGGCTTGAGTAGTTCTCTCCCCATCCGCGCCGATGACTTCAGCGCCAACTGTGACCTCGTCATAGCTCTCGTGGCTATCATTTACGACGTAGATGGGCACAGCGATCTCGTCACCCACCCGATAGCGGCTGTTGTCCAGCAGCGTGAATACGTATTGCGGATGGAAGGCCCCCTGCAGATGGTAGTACGACCGCTTGGGCACTCGCCAGTGGTCAATGACAGACCACTGTATGGCTGGGTTAGGGTCGTGAAAAGAGAAAGCCAGAATCCCGCCCGTGGGCCGGTATTTGTGGTATCGCAGGTGGTCGACATACTTGCGGTTGAGCGCGATCTGGTAGTCCTGGCTGGCCTCGACCAGTTCCTTCAGGTCGGTGAACGAACCGATGCTCAGCCAACGATCCATGATCTCTCGTTGAAGGCTGTGCCTTTCCTCCAGCCGATTCCAGTCCACATGCCTCAATTCGGAAGACATGAACTTGACGCTGCTATCGTATCTAGGGAAACTCTGAGCCCCGAACTCGCTGACGAAGCGGATGCTGCGACCTAGGCGCTCGAGTTTATCAGTCGCGTCTTGATCTCTGTACCACCCGTAGTACAGGTGGCTGTCGGTCCCCTTCCTGAACACCGGCACGGACCATTCTCCGGAGGAGCGCACCACGAACCGACTATCGTCCAGCTCCTCCACGCGTCGCTTCAATTTCCGGTCCATGACATCCCTGTTCCAGTTGTAGACCAGCAGCGCAAACAAGGTCTGTGCGCTCCACGAAGACCGCCGGCCTGAAGGCTCGGGCCGGATGCCAGGCTCGTTGTGCATGCACCAAACGACGATGGACGGGTGGTTGCGGAGAAGATCAACCATGACCTCTGCCTGTCGCAGAGCTTCGGGAAGCACTTCCTTGTCATAACCCCACTGCAAAGGGAAGTCCTGCCAGACGAGGATTCCCAGCTCGTCGGCCACGTCATAAAAAGCAGGATGTTCAACGTGCGCATGGAGGCGCAGCATGTTCATATTCGCCTCCTTGGCTAACATCAGATCCTGCTCGAAGCGCTCGCGAGTCATCGTGGCTAAACGGGTGTCGCCAGGTCCATAGTTGTTGCCCTTGACGAACAGGCGACGACCGTTCAAATGGGCGATCCAATCGTGCATCTCGAAAGTACGCACACCATAGCTGAACTCGACACTGTCTGAGGGCTTCTTCCTCCCCCCGGGCCCCACCTGTATGGTCACGCGATAAAGGTGAGGGAAACCCTGATCGTGGGTCCACCACAGGCGTGGTTCCTCCACGGTTGCAGGAACCGAGAGTTCGTTGTCACCCCGGGTAAGCTGGATGCGGTGTTGGAACGATTGCGGCGCCCCCTCGAAATTCTGAGGACTGAAGGTGATGCGTAGTTCGGTGGAGATGGGAGTGGCAGCATCGACCATGACTTCGACTTCGATCTGGGCGTCATGGTCAGCAAGGTCCCGCAGCCGCAGACGAATCTGTCTGATGTAGACATCCCCCGACTCCACAATCTCTGCTGGAAGCCAGATGCCGCCAGGATTGGTCAGGGGGTCTATGGCGTCCCAGTGGGAGAACACACCCATGATCAGCTTCTTGCTTTGCTTGTCCTCCTCGTCTGGGCACTCAACCTCTACGAGCAGCGTGTTCTTTCCCCTGAGGAAGCCTGTGACCTCGTACTCCTGCGGGAAGAAATACCCCTCGTTTTCCCCCAGTCGTTGTGCATTGAGATAGGCAGTGGAGCGGTAGAACACTCCGTTCAGTCGCAGGCGATATCTCTTGCCTTTCCTCTTGCGGAAAGAGAACTCCCTCTTGTAGACGACCTTTCCAGCGTGGAATTCCAGGTCGGGATGCTGTTGCCAATGGCTCGGAACGTCCATCTCGAGCCACCCCTCTTCGGGATAGCGGTCCTTGAACTCCTCAACGGGCAACAACTGCCAGGTGCCGTTCAACGAAGTCGTCTGCATAGCTTCTCCTCGTCTTTGCACGGGTGCTAGAAGCGACGCCCGGGATGCCCGGCCAGCCATCGGTGCCTCAATCCATACCCACGGGACAGACCGATACGCAGACACCGCAAACGGCGTCCTCCACGCCCACTCGCTCGAGCAGCAACTGTCTCATCTTGGCGCGACACGCAGCCACGTCCACCAACTCGGCTCGTGGCAAGCCCACTCGCCATTCCCGGCCCTTGATCGCACCCGCCGGACAAGCTCGAGAACAAGCCTTACAGTCACCGCATCGTCCCTCCGTGATGGGAGTTGCCACATTGAGGGGCATGTCGGTGAAGACCGTGACCAACCTTACTCGAGAGCCGAATTCCGGGGTGACCAAGAGAGCGCTCTTCCCTATCCAACCCAGGCCAGCACGAGTCGCGGCGGTCTTGTGTTGGAAACCAACGCTGAGCGTCTTCTGGTAGTCGCTGCCCATGGAGCTATCAACAATGGTGGCCGGGAAGACTTCGGCAGTGTGCCCCAGCGAGTTGATATGGTCTGCGCTTCTTGCCGCTATCTCGTCGAGAGCACGGTTGGCCCGCTTGTACTCCTCGTAGTACTCCACAGTGGGCCCATCTCTCACGCCAGCCAGTGCTGAGCTGTCCAGCTCCATGGCGATAGAGACGGCACTTGGCCAGTGGGAGAACGCAGGGGGAGCCGCACCTCGTAGGTCCGCGAACCCTACTAGCGACGCTCCCCAACCCAGAATCAGCTCGGCTAGACCACCAGAAGCCGACTCCCGGCCTTCGGACCCAAGTGTTTCAACTGCCATATCAAGTAAATCGTGACATCACTTTCACCAAGTCCCATAGGAACCAGTCACGCCGGGTACCATTCTAGCAGGCGTGGTGAGCAGTGTCAAGCATGCACAAGATCTTGTGGACGGTAGGGCGTCATGCTATAATTGGCATCTGAGCCGATTCCGAAGTCGAAGGTGGCGAAGAACAGAGGAGGAGCCGATGATCACTCGCTCAACAACAGGTTCTGGGGTAACGCGCAAGGCGCTGCTGACGTGGGCCTCTCTGCTCACATCTCTCCTCATCAGCCTCTTCTTCTTGCAGGCTCTGAGGCTGTACTTCGTCCAGGTGTATCTCGTCGTGTGGGCAGCGCTCTTCTCTGACCCCATCGACGTCTCGGGTCTGCTAGTGGCCGTGCTCATGCTTCTGAGCTTTCTCGCCCCCTTGCTTCTCCCGCTACTCGGCAGACTGACCAGCATGGGTCGGATCGCCTTGGTCTCGGCCATTGGGGTCGCGGTGGTGCGGGTGTTCTTGAGTGCGGGGCTTTCATTCGAAGCGGAAACGGTGGCTAGCTCTCTCGTCGTCGCCTTCTACTGCCTGTTTCTGCCCTCGTACTTCCAGCACTACCAGAGTCAGGATAGTCAAGGAGGCGGCAAGGGATACCTGGTGGCGGGCTTCATCCTGGCCCTGGCGTATGACATGGCCATCCGGGCTCTGGGAACCACAGTGGATCTGAGCTTGCGGCCGGAGTGGCTGCTGGTCCAGGTCGTTCTGTCTGGGATTGCCATCGTAGCCGCCTTCGTCTCCTATGACGACAGCATATTTCCCCGCGAGAACAACCAGGACAAGCAATCCCCGTGGTGGGCCGGTGTTCTAATACTGAGTGGTTTTGGCGGCGTGCTGTTTCTGGAGTACAACCTCTTCGCCCACGCCAATACCATAGCTCGCTGGGTGCATGTGGACTATGATCTCCTGGCGGCTCTGCTGCCCCTGGCTACCGTCATCGGCTTGCTGATCCCCCGCATGAAGCGTTTGCAGACCGCAGCGGCCGCCATCGTCCAGAACCTGCTGATCCTTCTCGCTGTAGGCGCTTTCCTCTGGGTTGACGGTTGGCTGTCGGCCGCCCTACTGCTCATCGCCCAGATAGCCATCATCCTGGACCTGAGGCTCCTCTTCGCCTTCGTCGCTTCGCGATCCTTCACCAGGTCGAAGTCCACCATCGTGGCCATTGCGCTGACACTTAGCCTCTTCCTCGCTTTCATACTGGTTCTGACATTGACGTTCAGCTTCGCCTACGCCTACACCGTCGACGTCTTCCGAGGCACTGAACCGGTGTCTTTCTTCGTCGCCGCCATTGTGCTGGGGATCACGGCCTCCTTAGCCGCCTCGACGGCCGCCGAACCGGAGGAAATCGGCGCCGATGTCCGGTGGGCGAAGGGATCCCTGGCAGCAATCCCCATCATCGTCGCAATCATCGCCCTCGCTCTTCAACCCTCCCTGAGCCCCGAGCCGAACGAACCCGAGACACTTACAGTGATGACCTACAACCTGCATCAAGCTTTTGGGATGGACAACAAGCTCGATCTGGAAGAGATACTGGCCACGATCAGAGAAGGGGACCCAGATATCGTCGGTTTCCAGGAAGCCGATGCAGGTCGGGTGCCGAGCCTGTCGATAGACGAAGTGCTGTGGTTGTCCCGCCGCTTGAACATGTACAGTGCCTACGGACCGTCATGGGGGAACACCTACGGAGTCGCCGTTCTCAGCAAGTACCCGATTCTCGACCACCAGCGGTATCTCCTGACCAGTCACGAGCAGCAGAGAGCGTGCTTGGAAGCGAAGATTGACGTCGATGGAGAGACCCTGAGTTTCTTCTCTGTGCACCTGGGGCTGAACACCCCAGAGCGAGAGCGACAACTGGATGAGGTGCTGACCTACACTGCTGCTGCCTCGCCCCCCGTAGTGCTGGTGGGCGATTTCAACGCCACCCCAGATTCCCACGAGATCTCCAGAGTGCTGGAGCGGTTCGAGAACTCCTTCGCCCTCGCCGGGGAGGGCAGCGGCTATACATCTCCCGCCGACGGACCGTACCAGACCATAGACTACATCTTCGTGTCGCCCGACATCCGCGTTCTGTCCGCGCGAGTGATCAGTTCCCTGGCCTCTGACCACCTGCCCGTGGTGTCGCGGATAGACATGGGATCGCCGTAGACGTCTTGCCCAGAGGAGGGACTGTTCCACTTCATGGCCACTACGTGGCCCTAAGGAGACCCTATCGTGAGTCAGTTGCACACAGTAGCCGAGCTGATGGCCCTATCAGCACGTACCGCGCCCAAGGGCAGAGGAGAGGACTTCATCGTGACCGAAATCGTGGAAGGCGATGACCTGGCGGTGCTGGGGCGGACGATGATCGAGTTCGGCGAGAGATCGGGAAAGGCACTCTTCGACCGCGATGGCAAGAACGTCATGGACTCCGCTGTGGTGCTACTCATTGGTATGAAGGACGCCTCACCTCTCGGGCTAAATTGCGGTGCATGCGGAGCTGAGAAATGCGTTGCGATCAACACCTACCAGGGGGAGTTCTCCGGTCCGCAGTGCTGCCTGAGGATGCTGGACCTGGGCATCGCCATCGGGTCCGCTGTGAAGACGGCCAGCCTGTTGAATGCGGATAACCGCATCATGTATCGTATAGGGCCTGTGGCCAAAGAGATGGGCGTGATAGATGCCGACGTCGTGATAGGCATCCCCCTGTCGGCAACAGGTAAGAGCATCTACTTCGATCGCTAGGGCTATCCTTCTGGGAAGCAGGGTCTGCATGACGAGCCAGGCCGAAGGCTCTTTACCCTCCTCTGCCGCCATAGAGAGCCAACCTCACTCTACGGATCAGGTGCCTCGATGTTTTGTTCGGCGCCTTCGTCCCCAGCCCTCGCATGAAGTTACTCCCGTCGCTCCGTTCTCGACTTCCGAAAGAGGCGCGCGTTGTCTATCGCCACCGCCGCATAGCCCGCTACGGAGGAGAGCAGGCCTTCATCCTCCTTAGTGAAAGTGCCCTCAACCTTGTTGATGACCTCGATTACCCCGATGATTTCGCCTCTGGCGACCATCGGTACACAGAGCACCGACCCGGCCAAGAAGTCAGTAGACACGTCAATGGTCTTGTGGTAGCCGGAGTCCTGACGTACATCGGGGATCAGCAACGGTTGACCCGTTTCAGCCACTCGACCAGGAATGCCTTCACCCACCTTCAGGCGTAGCGGTTTCACTTGGTGTGCCTTCTGGCCCAGGGCGATCTGAAACACTAACTCGCCCGCCTCCTCGTCAAGCAGCAGGAGGGAGCCCGCCTCAACCTTGAGCATCTCATTTACTCGCTCCATGGTTACGGTGAGAGTATCCTCGAGGTCAAGGCTTGACGAGAGAGACTGACCCACATCGTTGAGCAGAGCCAGTTCCTCAGCCCGACGTTGAACACGCGTGTAAAGTCGCGCGTTTTCTCCACCCCGATGGCCACATAGTCTGCCAGGACACTCAGCAGGTACTTATCGTTCTGACCGAAGTCCTTTCCCGAGGCGGCATTGTCCACACTGAGCACGCCGATGACGTTGCCGCGGATCTTCAATGGCACACTGAGAAAAGCTTCTGCGTGTCCACCCTTGTCCGGCCCCGGGGCGCTGAAGGGACTCTCCGTTATCAGTGCCCGTCCGGTCCGCACCACCTTACGTAGGATCCCCTCCTCCAACTTCGCCCTGGACTCTTCGGTCTCGTGCTCAGGGAAATCCTGGGCAGCCTTCAGACACAGTTGGTCCGACTCTGTGTCCATCAGGTGCACCGCCGCTGCCTGGGCGCCGGTGACATACACGGCCGCCTCGACGGCCCTTTCCAACAGATCCTGAAGGTGTAACAGCGAATTCATCGCCTGACCGATGCCGTGGAGTATGTTGAACTCTTTGATCCTACGCTCCAACTCTTCGTTGGCCAACACCAGCTGTTGCATCAACTCAGCCCGGTCTCTCCTGAGGCGGGATTCCTGCAAAGCTTGCTCAATGGCCTCCAGCATCTCCTCCACCTTGAAAGGCTTGGTTATGTAGTTCTTGACCCCCAGCCTGAAGGTGTCAGCAGCAATGACCTCTGAACCATGAAACGTGATGACGATGACGGGTATGTCGGACTCTTCCTCGTTCAGCGCCTTCAAGACCTCCATCCCCGACATCTTGGGCATTTCCAGGTCTAGGATGATCAAGTCAGGCTTCTCCCTCAAGGCTAGCGCGAGTCCGCCCTCCCCATCCAGGGCGGTCAAGACCTCGTAACCATTGGGTCGCAACACGTAGTCCTCCATGAAATCGATCACGCCTTGGGCATCATCCACTACCAGCACCGTTTCACTAGCCATTCTTGCCTCTCCTCTTCGCTCCTACCTGGCGCGTGCGTATCTCCGACCAACGATGACTTGCCCGGCAGGACTGAGCACGAAATCCACAAATGCCTGAACGTCGTCCTCTGGCCTCTCACGACTCACCAAGACGAAAGGGCGGACTAGCGGGTAATCCCCTTCGCTGGCCGTCTGCACACTAGGTTTGACGCCGTCAATGCGGAGTGCCATGGCGCCAAGCGGGATGTCAACTGACGAAGCGTAGCCGATGGCAAGAGGGTGCTCCGCGATGAACTCGCCCACGGCTTGGTCACCGGGCAACACGATAGCCGTCAAACTCACCCTCCTCTCGCGCATCACCATTTCCTCAAATGCCTCCCTCGTGCCAGACCCGTCCTCACGACTCAAGACCTGGATATCAATCTCCTCCCCTCCCACCTCGGACCACAGCAGGATGTCGCTGCCAAAGATCTCCCTGAGTTGCCGGGACGTCAGCGACTCGACCACATTGCCATCGTTGACGAGGATGGCGATAGGATCATGGGCGATCAAAGTGGCCTTCAGCCCCTCTTCCTCGTCAGACGCCAACTCGCGTGACACCAAAGCCAGATCCACGGTACCATCTTGCAGTGCCTCCAGGCCCGATCTTGAGCCTCTGGCGTCGATGTCAATGGTGACATAGTCGTAGCGGTCCCTGTAGTCCTCAGCCAGCTCGTGCATCAGGGACTCCATGGAGGTCGAACCCGCCATCTCCAAGTGCACGGGCGGGTGAGGTTCCACAGTGGCAACACATGCGCTTACCAAGGAAACGACGAGTAGCGCGCCCCCTGCCAACGCCCTGCCACACCGCCAGTGACTGCCACCTGCCATCATGGTGTTCCACAGAATCCTAGCCGCCTAAGCGCCGTTGAGAGCGCGGGCCGCCTAGGCAGCGGAGGCCAAAGCAACCACCATGCTGCCCGCTCCCACGACCCAGCAATAGATCGCAAACGGATAGAGACGCCCCCGTCGCAGATACCCAAGAAGGAATCTGATACTGAGAAAGCCACTGATGGAGGCGGCCGCAAAACCAGCCGCGAGAGCCAACGGGAAACCCGAGAAGAGCGCACTCGACACCAAGTCTCGCGACTTGTACAAGCCGGTCCCCAGAATAATGGGAGCAGCCAACAGGAAGGAATAGCGGGCTGCGGCCTCCCTTTGCAGGCCCCGCCAGAGGCCCGCACTGATGGTGGCGCCAGACCGAGATATGCCCGGTGCGATAGCCAGCGCCTGGCCTAGGCCGACAAGTAGCGCAGAGGGCCATGTCATCTCGTGAACCTCCAGGCTGCGCCTGGACCACCTCTCGCTCGCCGCCAATAGGATTCCCGTACACAGAAGCAGAACGCCGACCCAAAAGGGGGCTCCGAACAGGACCTCGAAGAACTCCTCCAACGTGACCCCTATCACCGCAGCCGGAATGGTTCCCAGCAAGATGAGCCATGCTATCTTGCGCCGGGGCTCATCGGCGAGGGACCGCTCCTTGATGCTGAGCACTCCACCGACTATCAACTCCACCATGTCTCTCCAGAAGAAAGCAACGACCGCCAAGAGAGTACCCAGATGCAACATGACGTCGAAAGCCAGCCCTGGGTTCTCCCAGCCCAGGAGCCACGGCACCAACACCAAGTGTCCAGAACTACTGATGGGTACGAACTCCGTGACTCCCTGCACGACGCCAAGAATCAAAGCCTGCAGGACGCTAATCGGCGGCTACCTCCTCTGATGTGTGGAGCCTCCTCGCCCATGCCTCCCGGTCCCGCATCCGCACCCCATAGTCCACCACCTTGTAAGAAGAGACAAACCCATCCCTGAGCGCCGGAAAACGCCGCTTCTCGATGGCTTCCCTGATCTCGGTCATGAGACTCAACATGAAGTGAAGGTTATGTACAGTCGCTAGATGAAGCCCCAGAATCTCTTTGGCCATCACCAAATGGCGCAGATAGGCTCGGGAGAAACCCTGACAAGCATAGCACCGGCAGCCCTCTTGCACCGGACCAGGATCCTCCTTGTACCGCGCGTTCCGTATGTTCAGGCGCCCTTCCCTGGTGAAGAATGTCCCATTCCGGGCAACTCGAGTTGGCAGGGCACAATCAAACATGTCTATGCCCCTTGCTACACATTCAAAGAGATCCTCAGGAGACCCCACTCCCAGAAGATGCCGAGGCTTGTCGTCTGGCAACAACGGCACTGTTATGTCAAGCATCTCGTGCATCACCTCCTTGGGCTCACCCACGCTCAGTCCACCGATCGCGTATCCGGAAAACCCGATACTCGTCAGGTATAGAGCGCTTTCCTCCCGAAGGTCACCATACGTTCCTCCCTGGACGACGCCCAAGAGCATCTGATCCGAGCGAGTCTGTGCCTGCAGACAGCGCTCGGCCCAGCGATGCGTGCGTTGCAACGCCACATGGTTGTGCTCATGGTCGCTGGGATAAGGAGTGCACACATCCAGAGCGACTATGATGTCAGCACCCAACTGTTCCTGGACCTCGATGGCTTTCACCGGTGTGAAACGGTGCTCCGAGCCGTCAACGTGGGAGCGAAAAGTCACCCCGTCGTCGTCTATCCTGCGTAGATGCTCCATGCTGAAGATCTGGAACCCACCACTGTCCGTCAGGATGGGGCCTTCCCACGCCATGAATTTGTGAAGACCTCCCAGATCGGCGATGACCTCAGAACCCGGTCGGAGGTACAGGTGATAGGTATTCGCCAGGACCAGAGAAACCCCCAGTTCATCCAACTCCCGAGGCGACATCGTCTTCACGGTCCCCTGGGTGCCCACAGGAGCGAAGACGGGAGTAGGTACCTCGCCGTGAGGCGTGCGCAGAACCCCAGTCCGAGCCCAGGTGTGAGAGCATCTATTCTGCACCTGGAAGGAGAAATCCGGCATCATGCAGTCCCGGCAAGGATTATAGTGCAATAGAACACGACTTCCAAACGAAATGGAATCACCCGACTCGATGACACCGGGTTGTGAGACGCAAGTATCAGGAACATCGAACGGGCAAGTGAACAAGACACATCCAGCTCTCGGCGATGTCCTGTCGGCTCTTCCAGCCAGTCGTTACAACAGGCTGGGGAGGTAGCTTACTAGAGCGCTGGCTGTCGCTGGATGACACAGTATGTTGTGGCCCAGCCCGGCTAGCTCGGCAACAGGCCACTTGCAGCCTGCGTGTTGCAGACCCACACTTAAGCCTGTGCGAGCTATCCAGTCACGTTCCCCAATGAGCACTAGCCCCTTGATCCTCGCCAGGTTTCCCCTGAAGGGCCCCTGTCGAGCCAGACCTTTGAGAACCGAGGCCAGGCCCGCCAACTCCGAGAGTCTCCGACTTGAGAAATGCCACAGCAGGAGCAAAGGCCGGAGCAGCAGCTCCAGACCCTTCCCGGCAACGTGGCAACCCACGGTCAGATGCCTGCTCTCTGCCATGGCCCTTACAGGTGAAATCGACACAACAGAAAGCGCGGGTCTCCCGGGTCCTACTCCGACTCGTCGACCGCTACTCGAGAAGTCACCTCCGGCGAACTCCCAGAGCGCTGCCGCGCCAACGGAATGACCGATCCCGATAATCCGGCCACACTCAAACAAGTCCAAGTAGCGCAAGGTGTACTCCAGTTGTCGAGAGTAGTGGCGAGGAGTAATGCCACCGTTAGTGACGGCTGAGTCCAGCTCTGCACCATCCCGACCCAGTCCAGCCAACACTACACCAATAGCTTCCTTTCCCAATTCCTCAACAGAACTTAGCACTCTCGAGACCAATCCCTGCTGGGAGCTCAGGCCCCGGTCGCCGATACCCCAAGAGCCTCTTCCGCCACCCAGACCGTGCAGGAAGGCTGCAACTACTCGGTTCCGCCCGACCGATCGATCGATCCTATCGTGAGGCTCCCCGGGCAGCACCAACGTCACGGGAGACTTCCTAAGCCCCGTCTGCTGCTGAAACTCGTCCAACTCCGACGAGCCCAGCAAATCTGTCACATCAAAATCGAGCAGGGTGCGGCCGCCCTCAACCCTCCTCGATTCTGAGAACTCGCCTACTAGATCCATGAGCGCTTTGTTCTTCAAACGCTTACCAAGCACCTCCTTCAGTTGTCCGATACACCACAAAGCCAAGAGATGTGTCGGTTGGACAAGAAAAAAGCGAAGACGCATGACAGTCCTCGCACTGGTCGTGGCAGACACACGCCACAACCGGCCAATCGGTTAGTTCGCCTTGACAAAGGTACCGATGTGGCCTAGTATGGTTTATGTTTTGCAGGTGGCACAACTAGTCGCAGCGCAGGAAGCACAACCGCTGCCGCCTAGCGACTGACTGGCTTCGCCACCGTCGCTACCTTTGCTCACGGCAGCGAACATGGAGATAGCTCGCCTCGTATGCAAGCCACTGCATTGAACACAACAAACAGAGTCAGTCGCCTGGCTGAAACTGCGTAGAACTTCAAAATCATGTCCGCAATCGTGGCAATGGTACTCGTAGAGCGGCATTCAATTCACCTCGCCAAGGCAAAACCCCTTCCACGTACTATTCTACTCTACCTGCCCGTTGGAGTCAAATCGCCTTCGGCTGCGGTTGAAAACCACCCTCCTTGATTCTCGAAGCGTGTTGGGACCGTCGTGCGACCAACAAGCGATAATGGCCTTCGTGGCTGGCCGGATGAACGGCTCAGGCGTGCGGCGAGATATGAAGCCCCGCTGACCACGCCGCACCGAGTCCCTCTGGGAGTTAGTGGTTTGAGCCAGGAGATTCCATTCCCCGGGGGTTTGCCGGGATTGCGCCGAGCCTCGCGCCGTAATGGATTACCGCACCAGGCTCACAAATAAGTCGCCTTGTGGTCAAGTGGTCCTCATTCTGAGATAGGAAAAAGGAGGCGATCTTGAGAGACCTAGCTAATCGAGCGCTGAATCTGGCCCAGACCAAGGGTGCCAGCTACGCTGATGTCCGCATCATACACCTGGAAACACAGAGCATTGCCGTCAAGAACGGCATTGTGGAGGGCATCGCTCTGGATACAAGCCAGGGTTGCGGCGTTCGCGTTATCGCCAACGGCGCGTGGGGTTTCGCGTCCAGTTCTCGACTGGACGCCCAGGCGGTAGACAGAATCACTGCACTCGCCATCCAGATCGCCACGGCCAGCGCTCTGGTGAGAGGCCCAGCAATCGACCTCGGGCCTGCCGATGTTCACAAGGATACGTATCGTACGCCGGTGAAGATAGACCCCTTTGAGGTCTCTCTGGAGGAGAAGATCGACCTTCTTCTGGCCTGCGATCAGGCAATGCGCAGGGCCAAAGGCGTAGCCGTTGCAGAAGGGAACATGCTGTTCCTACGCGAGAAGCAAGTCTTCGCCAGCACTGAGGGAAGCTTCATCGAACAGGAGATAATCGAGACTGGGGCAGGACTGGTGGCCACCGCCGTCGGCGAGGACGAGGTGCAAACACGATCATACCCCAATAGCTTCGGTCGCCACCAGGCAACCGCAGGGTACGAGTTCGTCGAGAGATACGACCTATTGGGCAACGCGGAGCGCCTCGGACAAGAAACCGTGGCACTGCTGTCCGCCCGTCAATGTCCCAGCGGTGTCACTACTCTGATTCTTGGTCCAACGCAGCTAGCCCTGCAGGTGCATGAGTCGTGCGGGCATCCCACCGAACTGGATCGTGTTCTGGGGACGGAGGCCAGCTACGCAGGCACCAGCTTCCTGACTCCTGAGAAACTGGGCGATTTCCGGTACGGTTCTGAAATCGTCAACATCACCGCCGACGCCACCTTGCCCGGAGGTCTGGGCACTTTCGGATACGACGACGAAGGCGTCCCTGCGCAGCGCACCCATCTAGTCAGGGACGGCATCTTCGTTGGCTACCTCACCTCCCGAGAGACGGCCAGCCGCTTTGGCCAGCACAGCAACGGCACTATGCGCGCCGATGGCTGGGGCAATATCCCATTGATCCGCATGACCAACATCAACCTGGAGCCCGGTGAATGGGAACTCGATGATCTCATCGCCGATACCGACGAAGGCATCTACATGGAGATGAACAAGAGTTGGAGCATAGACGATAAGAGGCTCAACTTCCAGTTTGGCACAGAGATAGCCCATGAGATAAAGAACGGAAAGTGGGGAGACCTCCTAAGAAATGCCACGTATGCTGGAATGACCCCTCAATTCTGGGCCTCCTGTGACGCCATCTGCAATGACCGGCACTGGGATGTGTGGGGCACGCCCAACTGCGGCAAAGGCCAGCCGGCTCAGGTAGCTCACGTGGGGCATGGGGCCAGTATAGCACGTTTCCGCAACGTCCCAGTAGGCGTCATTGAATAGGTCTGAGGAAAGAGAGAGACCATGTTGGGTGAACTCAAGATACAAGAGCGGATCCAATACACTCTGTCCCTGTCGAAGGCTGACCAAACGGAGGTGGTCTTCATAGGAGAGGCCGAACAACTCACCCGTTTCGCGAACTCCCACATACATCAGAACGTCGCCAAGGAGGACATAGATCTGCGAGTGCGGGTTGTCGTGGGCAGGAAGATAGGCATAGCGTCCACGAACGATCTAGGCGATGTCGCTTTGCAGAGCGCGGTGGAGTCCGCAATGACGGCGGCCCGTTTCCAGCAGGACAATCCTGATTTCATCTCCCTACCGGAACCACAGACCGTGCAACAGGTAGAGGGCTTCATCGCGGAAACCGCCGCCTGCACCCCAGAGAAGAGGGCACAGGCCGTGAGAAGCATCTGCCTTCCTTCTCGAGAGCAGGGTCTCAATGCCTCCGGGGCCTTCGCCACCAGAAGCTTCGAGTATGCGGTGGGCAATTCTCTGGGCCTCTTGGTCTACTACCCAACCACTCTGGCTGACTTAAGAACAGTCATCATGAGCGACTCAGGTTCGGGGTATGCCGCTGCCTCGTCCCTCGACGTGGATGAGATAGATGCCGAGTCTCTGGGGCGAGAGGCTATGGACAAGGCATTGCGCAGCTCTAACCCGGCGGACACGCCGCCTGGGGAATACACAGTCATCCTGGAGGAGTATGCGGTGAGCTTGTTGATCGCATACCTCGCCTACATGGGGTTCGGAGCTCAGGCGCTCCAAGAGGGCCGCAGCTTCATGGTCGGCAAGCTTGGAGAGAGGGTGACAGGAGAGAAGACAAACATCTGGGATGACGGTCTTGACCCGCGAAACCTCCCCATGCCTTTCGATTTCGAAGGTGTCCCCAAGCAACGCGTAGATTTCATCACTAAGGGTGTGGCCAGCGGAGTGGTCTACGACACCTACACAGCCGGCCGCGAAGAAGGGAAGGAATCCACGGGACACGCCCTACCAGCACCCAGCAGCATCGGGCCTTTCCCCTGGAACATCGCCATGGAGTCCGGCAACGCCACCAAGGAAGAGATGCTGGCCTCCACCAAGAGAGGCCTGTGGGTCAGTCGCCTCCACTACGTCAGACCTGTCCACCCTCAGAAGACGATCATCACCGGCATGACTCGTGACGGTACATTTCTAATCGAGGACGGTGAGATCGTAGGGCCGGTCAAGAACATGCGCTTCACCCAAAGCATCCTGGAAGCTCTCTCCGACGTGGAGATGCTAGGTCAAGACACCAAACTGGGTCGAGAAGGGTTCATGGAGAACTTCATAGGCGGTGTCCGTGTTCCAGCGGTGAAGATTGGTCGATTCACCTTCACCAGTGCGACAGAGTTCTAGCCCTCACTCTTCCTGTCTCGTTAGCCAGGAGGAAGGCCTTGCAGACGAGAAGCAGAGTCAGTCGTCCTCTGCATGGTGTGCTTCTCATCTCCCGATCATCGTCCCCGGCTGGCAAGTGCGACAGAAGTTGGTCAGCCTGTTCCTGGCCCTTATCTCGGAGATACTGGTGCCACAGAGAGGGCATGGTCTTCCCCCCTTGCCATGCACCTCCAGGAAATCTCTCAGCTTGATGTCTATGTCGTCACCCATCCGCTCCCGCAGAGTGATGATCGCTTCGGAAAGGACGGACCGGATGGCCTGGTGCAGCCGCTTCACTTCCTCTGCCGAGAGGCTGGATCGCTTGCGAAAGGGATACAGGCCTGCCCGGAAGAGAATCTCGTCGGCGTAGGCGTTTCCTATGCCTGCCAGCACAGCCTGATTCGTCAAGATGCCCTTGATCTCGCCCCGTCGTCTTCGCAGCCTCTCTTGGAAATGCTCGAGGGTAAGCTGGGGATCGAGGGCCTCAGGTCCCTGCTCGGCGAACCCGGGTATGAGATCTAGCTCTCTTGTGAGGTAGACTTTGCCCATCGCCTTCACATCTGAGTATCGCAGATCCACGCTGCCCGAGAGGTGCAAGATGAGGAAGGTCTTCGCTCGCCGACGTTCACTCTGTTGACAATACTGCAATCGACCGGCCAACATGGGGTTGACGATCAGCTTTTCTCCACTCTTCAGATCAAGCAGCAGGAACTTCCCCCTCCGGCCCACATCGCCGAACTGGTTCTCCACCAGTGCGGAGACGAAATCCTCTGCGATGAGGTTGCGCACGACCAGAGGCCGAAGCAGTTCGACCTCCTCGATCTGCTGTCCCGGCAGCACGCCCTGAAGATACTCCTTGATGACCTCTAGATCGGGTAGCTCAGGCACTCGCTTCCTCGCCGCGCTTGAAGACGTCTATCATTTGCTGCGGGAATCTTTGCACCCGTCCCTCTTGATCCGTACACAGATGCCTAGTGTGCCCCGTGGCCAGGAGTAGTCCCGTGTCCTTGTTCACCACCTCGTAGTACAGAGTAATGCTCCGACTGCGAAACTGCTGCAGAGAAGTCCTGACCACCACCACATCGTCGTATCGGGCGGCAGCCAGGAACCTGGCATCTACTTCTATCACCGGCAGGTAGAAGCCTTTCCCTTCGAACTCCCTATACTCGCTGCCTTTCTCCCTGAGATACTCGCCTCGCCCAACCTCGAACCAGATAATGTAGTTCGTGTGATACACTACGCCCATGGCGTCGGTCTCGGCATAGCGGACCCGTAGGCTGGTTTCAACTACATCTTGATCGGTCATAGATTCCTCCTGATCAAGTAGAAATCCGCAAGGCCTCTGGCCGCTGCCTTGGCAACAAGGTCACGATCCCGGTTGGCCAGAAGTACCCACGACCTGGTACTTTGCAACTCCCATCCGCCCCCGCTCGACGACCGTTCACTCATTCAAGAACGCCACAACAGTGCTCTCTATCTCGTCAAAGGGGTCTTCACCCATGTCGAACCACCGTATCGTCTCGTCGTCGAGACGGAACCACTTGTACTGCTGTCGCACAAAGCGATGCGTCTCGCTCTTGATCTTGCGAATGGCTGTGGGCAGGTCCACCTCCCCACGCAGACACATACCGATTTGCCGATACCCCAACCCTGACATGGCCGGCAGATCATAGTCGTATCCTTGAGCCACCAAACCCTGCACCTCGGCCAATAGCCCGCTTCTCATCATGCTATCCACTCGCTCGTCAATGCGACGGTATAACTCGTCCCGATCCTTAGTCAGACCAATCTTCAGCACACGATAGGGCGGAGGCTCTCTGTGCTGCAGATCTGAGATGGGACGTCCAAGTGCATCGAAAACCTCCAGCGCCCTGATTACACGTCGGACGTTTCGAGGATCGATGTTCGCGGCCGCCTTGGGGTCCACTTCCCGCAATCGGGTGTGCAGTACCTGCTCACCATCCCTCTGGGCCTGCTGAAGTCGCTCCTCACGCAACGCCAAACAGGGCTCGACACGTGGGATCACGAATCCCTCCAAGACCGCCTTCACGTATAGTCCTGTGCCTCCAACCAGGAACGGTACCTTGTTTCTGCTCAGGATGTCTTCGATGGCCTGGTACGCCGACTTCTGGTATTGAGCGAGGGTGAATTCCTCATCAGGAGCGACGACGTCTATCAGATGGTGAGGCACTGACTCGCGCTGCTCCACCGTG
>JAUWLF010000105.1 GCA_030613785.1 Chloroflexota bacterium
TCCCGATGAAGGGGCCGGTCATAGTCAATACTAGCTTCGACTCTGCAAGGAGCACTCCGTCTTGAGCGTTGCTGCCTGCCAGGCCACCCGGGCAACTTGGATCTGGGAAGCCGGGTGCGATCTCGCATGCCGGTGTCACCCCCCGTTTCGACTTGACAGTAGATGAGAATTGTAGTATACTGCATGATGCAGTTCTGGTATATCCATACGCGCCCGTCACGGCGACACAACCAGACGAACTGAGCGTGTCACACGGTTCCCCAGATCGTCGGGCATCCGGGGATGTCCTGAGTTCGCCGAGGCAGGTCGATCTCAGCGCGAGCCGATGTCCCGCTCTGAGTTGAGAACGCACACAGCAAGCAGTCTCTGCTGCTAAGCAGCAGTCACGCCAGCACAAGAAGGTGGTGCGTCTCATGAGCAAACGAGCAAGTGAGCTGATCGCTGACCGCCTACGCAGGATGGTTGTCACCGAGGAGCTGACCCCTGGAACCATAGTCAGCGAAGCTTACCTGTCTGAGATGCTGGGGTGCACCAGAACGCCGCTGCGACGCGCACTGCAACAGCTCAGCCACGAGTATCTGGTCGATACTCCACCACGGCGAGGCATTCTCATCCCGCAGCTGAGCGTTGTGGATTACCAACAGCTGTCTCAGGCACAGTTGTTCGTAGGTGTGGAGCTCGTAGACCTGGTTGCGGAGCGAATAGACGACGGTCAGTTGGAGCAATTGAGGCGGACGATCGAGCGACAGGAGAAGTGCAGCAGGGATGGAGACTTCTACGAACTCACCACCCTGGACGGCCGTTTCCACACGTTGATCGCGGAAGCCACTGGCAATAGATACTTCTCAGACTTCAGCCGCCAACTGCACAGCTCCCTCTCGCGTTTCCTCTACCGCGCTTACAAGGCCACGAATGGCGCCGGTCTGTCGATTGAGGAGCACTACGAAATCGTTGACGCCCTGGAACTCAGGGACCCGGAACTGGCCAGGTCAAGAATCAAGAAGCACGTTACCGAAGCCATGAAGCGAGTCCTGAGCATAATCGCACTTGGTGATCACAGCCAGAGAGCATGACAGGCAGTCCAGCCCAGGACGGTCTGGCTGGCCGTCGTCTGGCTCGGGGCGAAGTGAGCAAGCAATAGTCTGGCCGGCAAGCGCCATACCAACAATGATAGGAGGTCGAGCATAGTGCCGCGAGGTAGTCTGAAAACGATACAAGACTGTGAGGATTTCATCCAAGGCTGTCTGTTCTTGGGAACGGGAGGGGGAGGCAGCCCGGAAATGGGGATGAGGATCCTCAAGAAAGCCCTCGAGGACGGCATAAGCCTTGGTTGGGTCGATGCAGACGACATCCCCGACGATGCATGGAGCGTCAACCCCTGCGGAACGGGATCTGTTGCTCCGGTCTCCGAGGAAACTCTGAAGGAGATCGAGGCGATGGGGCTGGTGGACGTAATGGGCGACGATGCCCTGATCGAGGCCGTGAAGGAACTGGAGAACTACCTTGGACGTTCCTTCGGGTGCGTCGTGGCCTTCGAGCCTGGGGCAGGCAATACCCCAGATGCACTGGTCGTGGGAGGACGTCTGGGCATCCCGGTGGTTGACGGAGACTACGCCGGTCGCGCGGTCCCGGAAGACATACAGAGCACTACTCACCTTCACGGGATACATGCCTGGCCCTTCGCAGCTGTTGACAAGTGGGGGAACATCACCATCTCCAAGAACTGCGCGAATCCTCTCATGGGAGAGCGACTCGGGAAGCATCTTGCCCTCGCAGCCTTTGGGGGTGCCTCAACGGCCATTACTCCAATCTCCGCCAGGGAGATGAAAGAGGTGCTCGTCAAGGGCACGTTGACCAAGTGCTTGGCTATAGGCCGAGCGATCCGCCAAGCTCTGGACGGCGGTGCGGACCCGGTCGATGCCGCCACCAAGGTAGTGGATGGCTGGCGGCTGTTTGAAGGTGTAGTCACCGGCAAGGACTGGGAGGATCGCGACGGCTACATGTTTGGCACCACCCACCTCAAAGGCAAGGGCGACTACGAAGGGCAAACGCTGGACGTCTGGTTCAAGAACGAGAACCACGTTTCGTGGCTGAACGGCGAGCCCTGGATCTGCAGCCCTGACGCGGTCATCCTCGCGCACAAAGGAAGCGGTGAGGGGGCCACCAATGCGGCCATCAAAGAGGGTGACGAGTTGGTCGCTGTGGGGATGAAAGGGCTGGAGGCCTTTCGAACTGAGTTCGGTCTCAACGAGTGCACCGGCCCGCGCTACTTCGGCTTCGACATTGACTACGTACCCATTGAGGAGCTGGTCGCGAAGACGCAGTAGCCGGAGGGTTGCCGTCGGCCCGGAGCCCTGCCACAGCCGAGTTGACAACGGCGAGCAGATGAGGCAAACTATGCTGGAAGGCAGGTAGATGTACTGTAGGACTGTCGGTGTCGCAATGTCGCGGTATCGACCTAGGGGAGGAGGTGATGCGAGCGATCAAATTGTAGATGCGTGAAGCAGACTTGAGACTATCGTGACACGCCAATAAGGAGGGTACGATGCAGAGGAAGGTTTGGTTTGTGGTTAGTGTGGTTGTATTGGTATCGCTCTTGGTGGCTGCGTGTGGGGCGCCTGCCCCGACGGAGGAACCTGGTCCAGCCGCCACCGAGCCGCCCGCCGCGACCAAAGCCCCGGAACCGACACCGGAGCCAAGCGGTGAGCCCAAGGTGCTAAGTTATCTGATGTGGCAGCAGTTCATAGATCTGGATCCGGCGTTAGCGTTCTCCAGTGAGCATCCGGCGTTGAACCTGATTTATGAGAACCTGATATATATGAACCCTCCAGGCGCCGCTGAGTTGTTGGGCCCCGGACTGGCCACCAGCTGGGAGGCCAACGAGGACTCGACTGAGTGGACCTTCCATCTGCGTGAGGGCGTGACTTTCCAGGATGGGGAGCCGTTCAACGCTGACGCAGTGGAAGCCACCTTCGAGCACTACTGGGCCGCTGAGGGGGCCGGCTGCAGCTGGATCTGGGGTGCTGTGGAAGACGTAGAGGTGGTCGACGAGTTCACTGTCAAGATGACGTGCAGCTACCCGGCGGCGTTGGATATCATCGCCACGTCGTCCTACTGCGGGGAGATTATCAGCCCTGCCGACACAGCTCAGCCGAAGGAGTGGTTCGACGCGGCCCAGGGCAACGGCACCGGGCCGTACATGTACGAGTCGTACGACAAAGGTGCGCGCCTGATCTTGACTCGATTCGACGACTACTGGAAGGGCTGGTCAGATAACCAGTTTGACAAGGTCGTCTTCGAGATCGTTGAGGATGTCCCGCAGAGGCAGCAGATGATCGAGGCCGGAGAGGCGGACATCGCGCGAGGACTTGTACCGGACAAGATCGAGCAACTGCGAGCGATTCCTAGCCTCAAGGTGTACATCGATCCGTCCTACATGCACATGCAGTACCTGCTCAACAACGAGAAGGCGCCGACGAACGACCCGCTCGTCAGGCAGGCGTTGGCCTATAGCTTCCCGTACGATGACCTGGTCACGAGGGGCCAGGGGCTCTTCACACAGTCTCGTGGTGCTGTGCCCGCGGCTATGTGGGGTCACTGCGAAGACTGCTTCCAGTATTCCTACGACCCCGTCAAGGCGGGAGAGCTCTTGGACCAGGCAGGTTGGGTGGATACGGACGGCGATGGCATCCGCGACAAGGATGGAGAACCCCTTCATCTCTTGCTCACCTATACGGCGGATGCGGTTGGTCACTCTTGGCCCACGGAGCTCTGGGTATACCCTGCCGGCGAGATAGGCATCGAACTGGAGACCCAGGGCATGACCTACTCGGCGATGTGGGAATACTCCAAGCAGGACCCTCAGATGGCCCAGCACATCACCATTCAACAGTGGTGGCCCACGTACGTGACGCCCTTCGATCCGCTCTTCTCCATGTACCACTGCGAGGAAGAACCCTTCCTCAATACGGGTTACTACTGCAACCCGGACTATGACGCGATAATCGACGAGGCGGATCAGCTCACCGGCACGGACATTGAAACCGCCGAGCGGATGTTCGAGGAGGCACAGGAGATCCTTGTGGAGGAGAGCCCGGCGATCTGGGTCATGGACATGGCCGAGTCTTTCGCCATCAGTGCCGACATCGATGGGTTTGTGAACAACCCCGCTTATCCAGGGGTTGTCTTCATCTACGATCTGACGACTACGCGATAGGCGCTGGCCGGTCCTACCGCGCATGTGTTGTGTTGGCGCCTAGATGGACGCCGCGATCAACGGTTAGGGGCTGATCGGGATTCACCCTGGTCGGCCCCTACGCTCAACTGAAGGGGTACATCTGTGGCCAGAGTTGAGTACATCATTCGACGGCTCTTGCTTGCTGTCCTGGTGCTGGTAGGTGTTTCGATCATCACATTTGTCATTGCCCGTCTCGTCCCCTCCGATCCAGTCGCACTATATGTCGGTCCTCGGGCAAAGCTAGAGACGCGCGAAGCGGCGCGTATCAAGCTGGGATTAGATCGCCCTCTCTACCAACAGTATATTCGCTACATGGGCGAGGTCTTGCGCGGGGATTTTGGCATCTCGGTCAGGAGCCGCCGACCCATCATCGAGGATCTCAAGATCTTTCTGCCTGCCACACTGGAATTGGTGTTTGTTAGCATGATCATCACGGTGCTGATAGGTATCCCCCTGGGGGTGGTGTCCGCAGCTCGGAAGGACAGTTGGGTGGATCAGTTCAGCCGCATTTTTGCGGTCATCAATGTCTCCATGCCGGTGTTCTGGCTGGCCCTGCTACTGCAATTGTTGTTTGTTCGCCAGCTCGGCTTGTTGCCCATCGGCAGTCGGGTGAGTCGTGAGATAGCCATTCTGGCGCCGATCGAGCGGATCACCGGTTTCTATCTGGTGGACACCGCCCTGAGGGGCAACTGGGACGCGTTCCGCGATGTGCTGCGGCATCTCATTCTGCCCAGCATCGCCTTGTCGAGCTATGCAGTCGGGCTGAGCATACGTATGACGCGGGCCGCGATGATAGAGGTGCTCCAGCAGAAGTACATTACCGCCGCATGGGCGGCAGGGCTTACAGGTCGCATAGTGTACTTCAAACTCGCCCTCAAGAATGCGATCGTCCCCACCTTGATGGTCCTGGGCCTAAGCTTCGTTTGGCAGATAAGCGGGGCGATGCTGGTGGAGATCATCTTCCTCTGGCCAGGGCTCGGGACCTACTTGATCAACGCCATCCTGACCATCGATTTTCCTATTGTGGTATCGGTCACGCTGATTGTGGCGGTGTTCTACGTCTTCACCAACCTGTTCCTCGACCTGCTCCAAGCGATGATTGACCCGCGCGTGAGCCTGCAATAGGAGTATTGGAGATCAGATCATGAACATGCCGCCAGAGGAAAGGTTGGAGGGCGCGCCGGGTGCCTGGAGCAGCCGGTTCCAGGAATATCGGCTCATGTGGCGTGCCTTGCGGCGCGATCGACTGGCTGTGTTCAGCCTGGTCATCATCCTGATCTTTGTTCTGGCAGCGATCTTTGCTCCTCGGTTAGCGCCCTATCCTGACCAGGCGATGGGCAAGTCCAACCTGAGCGAGAGGCTGAGTCCGCCTAGCCGCACACACCTATTGGGCACCGACGACCTGGGCCGAGATCTCTTGTCGCGGATCCTCCTCGGTAGCCGTCCTTCCCTCAGCATTGGCTTCTTTGTGGTGAGCCTAGCCATGATCATTGGGACGCCACTCGGTGCGATCGCTGGCTACTTCGGTGGATGGATCGATCAGGCCGTCATGCGCATCACCGATATCTTCCTCTCGTTCCCTCCCTTGCTACTGGCTATCGCGATTAGTGCCGCGCTGGGTCCCAGCTTGTTCAACGCCATGCTATCCATCACCCTGACCTGGTGGCCCTGGTACACTCGCTTGGCTCGGGCGCAGGCGGTATCGCTAAAAGAGCAGACTTTTATCGAGGCGTCTCGGGCCATCGGGGTGCCGGGCTTCACCATCATTCGTCGCCATATCATACCCAATGTGCTCACTCCGGCCTTGGTTCAGGCGACAATGGATATCGGCTCAGCGCTCCTCATGGGAGCTGCACTGAGCTTTGTTGGGTTGGGAGTGCAACTACCGAAGGCTGATTGGGGCAATATGTTGACCGTCGCTCGTCTCTACTTCAACGATGGTCCATGGTTCGCCATCTTCCCGGGTCTGGCCATTCTGTTGGTCGCCATGTGTTTTAACCTGTTGGGCGATGGCGTGCGAGATGTCCTCGACCCCCAGTCGAGGAGAGTTGGATAGATGGATCAGCCGCTTGTGACCGTCCGGGATCTGCGCCTCCAGTTCCGTACCTACGCGGGAATTGTACACGCGCTGAATGGCATAGACCTGGAGATACATGAGCAGGATATGTTGGGGCTGGTAGGCGAAACCGGCTGTGGGAAGTCGATGACGGGAGTATGCATTTTGGGGCTCGTCCCTCGCGGCGGAGAGATCGTCTCTGGGAGCATTGTGTTTAGGGGAGAAGAGTTACTTGGGAAGCCCGAGTCGTACATGCAAACGATCCGAGGTGCCAAGATCGCCATGATCTTCCAGGATCCGTCATCGTCGTTGAACCCTCTGTTCACTATTGGGCAACAACTTGAAACCGTGATGCGCCGCCATCAGCGAGCCGACAAGAGCCAGATGCGGGACAGAGCTCTGGAACTCCTGAAGGTGGTGGAATTGCCTGATCCAGCGCGCATCCTGAAGACCTATCCTCACGAGCTGAGCGGAGGCATGAAACAGCGTGCGAGCATCGCCATCGCCCTGTCCTGTGGGGCCGACTTGCTCATCGCCGATGAACCCACGACGGATCTGGACGTCACCGTTCAAGCCCAGATTCTAGATCTGCTTCGCAGGCTGCGGGAAACCCAGGGTGTGGCGATCTTGATGATCACCCATGATCTCGCCGTCGTGGCTGAGACGTGCCAGCGGGTGGCGGTGCTGTATGCAGGGCAGGTGGTGGAATCTGGCCCAGTGGACGAAGTGCTCTTCGAGGCGAAGCATCCCTACACACGTGCCTTGCTAGAGGCGAGCCCCAAGCGAAGTAGCAGGGGCAAGACTCTGCAAGCCATTCCCGGCACCGTGCCCAGCGGTCTTCAGCCTCTTGAGGGCTGCGCCTTCAGCCCTCGCTGTCCGCATGCGATGGAGATCTGCGGACAAGCGCCACCACGGATCTCCGTGGCGCCATCGCATACAGTCTACTGCTTCCTATACGCCGATTCAGAGGAAAGATGAAGGAGATTGCGGATGCCGGCCGCGCGTATGACGCGCAAGTGGAAGTCAAGAACCTGGTCAAGCACTTCACCCAGGCAGGCGGATTCCTGCGGCGGAACCCGAGCATCGTTCGAGCCGTGGACGGCGTATCGCTGAAGATTGAGCACAAGCGGACTCTGGGTCTCGTGGGCGAGTCTGGGTGTGGCAAGACGACCATCGGCCGTTGCATCCTGCGCCTGATCGAGCCCACGTCGGGAGAGGTATACTTCGAGGGAACAGACGTTCTCGGCTTGTCCGGGAGGCGGCTGAGAAAGATGCGCCGGGACATGCAGATGGTATTCCAAAACCCTTTCTCCTCCCTCGACCCGCGGATGAGCGTCCTGAGCATAGTGGGAGAACCCCTACAAACGCACACATCGCTGAGTCACAGCGATATTCGCGACAGGGTTGTGGAGCTGCTCGAGCAGGTAGGGATGTCTGGTGAGCACATCTATCGCTACCCCCACGAATTCTCTGGTGGACAGTTGCAGCGTATAGCTGTCGCTCGTGCGCTGGCGCTCAATCCCAAGTTCCTAGTATTGGACGAGCCCACCGCTGCCCTGGACGTCTCCGTTCAGGCGCAGGTGATCGCCCAGTTGATGCAACTCCAACGCGAACTGGAACTGACGTATCTCTTCATCTCCCACAACCTTACTCTGGTCCACTACATCAGTGATACCATCGCCGTGACTTATCTGGGCAAAATCATGGAGTACGCCGACGCGGACGAGATCTTCGACAATCCACTGCACCCCTACACCCAGGCGCTGTTGTCAGCCACGCCCTCACTGGATCGCGAGCTGCGCCAGGAGCGAGTCATCCTGGCCGGCGGGGTACCCGATCCCGCGAATCCACCTCCAGGGTGCGTTTTCCACCCGCGCTGTCCCAGAGCCACGGAACGCTGCACCAAGGTAGAGCCTCACTTGGTGGATGTAGGAGGCGGTCACCTGGTGTCCTGCCATCTCTGATCTCCTGTAGACCGGGTGTCTCACTCACGCTCGCTCCACTTGCTCCTGGGCGCCCGGATGCGTCGAAGCCCCAATCAGATGGGCGACTCAACTGTCGACTCTCGTCGTCGTCGGCAACGGCAACTAGGCTCGCCTGAGAAGACCGGCGCGAGGCAGAAGAGCTGAATACCCTCGCCCGCCCATCGGAGTGCGTTGAAGGACGAAATCACAAGAGACCTCCCCGAAAGATGGCGTCCCCAACCGGCCCATGTATGGCAGTATGCAGTGCCAGACCTGACCCGCGACGGGAGACCTGTGGGGCGAGAGAAAGGCCTGGCCTGTCCGTCGGCCAGCCGCGGATGTTGAAATCAAGGAGGGTGTGACTATGGAACTAATGGAGGCGCTGCGCACCCGGAGGAGTGTGCGCCAGTGGACAACGGATCCTGTGCCCGATGAGCAGCTTGAGGAACTGGTCGAGGCAGCGGCCAGAGCGCCGAGCGGCGGCAATACCCAGCCGTGGGCCTTCGTCGTCATTCGGGATCAAGCAAAGCTGAGGCGGCTGCGCGCGGCTGCCCCGGGGATAGCCGGGCGAGCGACCGCCGTCGTCCTCATCTGTTTAGACAAACAACGAGCAGATGTGGAGCCGGGCACAGCGGAGTACGACATGGTACACATGACTCTGGGAGCAGCTATGCAGAACATGCTTCTGGCGGCGCACGGCCAGGGCCTCGGCGCATGTGCGATTGGCTCCTACCACCCCGCGTCGCTCCGGTCGATCGTCTCCCTGCCCTCTCATCTGGAGTTGAAACTACTGGTGGCCCTGGGCTACCCCGTCAGCCAGCCAAAGGCTCCTCCGCTTCGCCTTTTGAGTGAGGTGTGCTACTTCGAGGAGGTAGGATCGAACCGTGACCACTGAAGATCTGAGAGATGAGCTACTGCTTCTGGTTGGGTTTATGCTCACCAGTGCCCGTGGCCTTGTGGAGGAGCCAAAGAGCTATGGTCCGTCTCGGCTTCTGGATGCCGCAGGTCGGGTACTGGACACGATGGAAGAGCACGGTATGCTCGATCAATCGCTCCGGGAGGTCAAAGCCCAGATCGATGATGAGCGGTTTGGCCCCATGGACGATGAGGGTTTCGTGGCTAGACTCGACGACCTAGCGGTGAATTGGACCGAGTCGATCGCTGATATGTTCTGAGGGGGATTCTCTTTCGGTCTGTGTGACCATCCGCGCTGGCGCACGGAAAGAGAATGTGTTGCCCTGCTGAGGTCGGGTAGACTCAGGTTCACACCAGGTGCATTGTCGCCACAGACAAGGAATGCCGATTCTCCTAGCCAGGCTGTGGACCCCGAGACTGTAGGCGGGAGAGAAACAGGCCGTAGGCACCGTCTGCGGCCAACATGTCGCGACACGCTGCCCCCCCAGCTTTGATAAGCAAAGCCGTCTGCGCGACTCGCTTGCCCAGGCTCTCCGCTGCGGCTACTGCTACCTTCGCGTCTGCCTCTCCGCTCTCGTACAGATCTCGCAGGCTGTCTTGACCTAAGTCCTGGCGAGTCCATCCTGCGGCCCCCAGGTAGGACTGCCACGGGTCGCCGGCAACGGGGATACAGCCCATCAGCACGGCGTGGTTGATCAGCGCGACCATCACCTGTTCCTGACCCGAGAAGATGCAATCGCCCTGCACCACAACACCCACAACCTTGAGGGGTTTGGAGATATCCCCCTCTTCTTCGACACAGAGGGTATTGCCCAGCCTGTCGATGAAGCACTTCACTTGTCCTGGAATGCCCATGTGGTAGACAGGTACCGAATAGATGATGGCATCTGCGGCCAGCCACGCGTCACGCAACTCCTGGAAGTCATCCCTTGTCGCACAGTCGCCTAGATCCTCACATCGAAAGCACGAGACACAAGGGCCGATCTTCTTCCCTGCAAAGGAGTATAGATCGGTCTCCACCCGTCCGGCAGCGGCAGCATCGGCCGCGGCGAGCACACGCTCCAGCAGATACCGGCTGTTGCCACGTTTCCTCGGGCTGCCACTGATACCCAAGAGCTTCACCGTCTGCATGATGTCTTTCCTCCGATGCCCCAGTCCTTGAGATCGGAACACAGCGATTCGAGCCCCAGGGCGGCCAGCACATCGTTCGTAGGGCACCCCGTCTCCACGTCCCAACCGTGCAGGCTGTAATACTCATCCAGCATACGATCCATCTCCGCAGGCGAGGTGACTCGACCGGCGTTGGGCCCCTCCTTGAGGGGTTCATGCATCATACGCCAAGGCAGGTGTTGCTCTTTGCTGCGCTCGGCCCCCTGCCGCACATTGAAGCAACGCTCCAGGGTCACGATCCGGCGGCCTGCCCGCATCAGCTCCTCAGAATCGATCTCGATCCCCCAGGTTGCACTCAATAACGCAGCCATTCTGTCGGGAGTCATCATGTATGGACCCACTGTAACCTGCATACATACACCCAGCGCATCCGAGACCGCCTGACAGTCCTCGTGCCAACGCACCAACTCAGCCTTCTTGTCGGACGAGTGTGGCACAGCATATCGCTCGTCGCCGCATACTTCTTTCACCACAGCACGAGCTTCGGGGGTTCCGCCAAACTCGGCTATGGGCTGTGCTGCCAGGTGATCGGGTCCACGTGGGTTGATGGCGAAGCCCAGCGCATATCCTTTTGCCGATCGAGCATCAGGGCTGGACTGCTCCAGCCCCCGGGCCTGCATGGCCCACTTCCACGAGTCTCCACCCACCTCTGTCGCTGCCCGCTGGGTGCCCTCGGCAAGAAGATCACCCAGAAGGCCCTCTCTTCGAGCAATGCGACCGATGAGCTCTAGGAGCACTTCCGCGTTTCCCCATTCCAACTCGAGCCCGTCGGCTTGCGCGGGACTGATCAATCCCTTCTCGTAGCACTCCATAGCCCAGGCGATCGTTAGGCCGGTTGACAGCACGTCCAGTCCCAGGTCATCACACAGTGCGCTGGCCTCCAACACAGCGTCGGTATCCGTGACGCCACACTGTGTCCCCAACCCGATCAAGGGCTCCGCCTCTGGCAGACTGGCCCGCAGCGGTCCGTAGGGGCTGGAATCGTTGCTGAGGAAATGACGACATCCGATGCCACACGCGCTGCAGGCGAGGCCGGCGCGGAAGTAGCCCAGCTCCGCGATATGCTGCCCGCTAAGCTGCTCCGCCTCTTCCACGGCGATACGTCGAAAGTTATGCGCACCGACTTCCCCTGCGCGGGCCCACTCCGGCATCATGCCCGGGATGCCATACTCCCTGGTGAGAATGGCCGTTTCGTCAGCTACTACCTCATCGCAGACCGCCTTGGCCACGCCAACGAACCGGGCCACATCCGCCACGGGAATGCCTCCAGAACCCCGCACGCCGATGGCTTTCAGCTTCTTGGCGCCCATGACTGTGCCAATGCCGCCGCGCCCCGCCGTGTTGAAGCGCCCCAGAAGGATCGCCCCGTACAGAACGCCGTTCTCGGACGCCGGCCCCACGACCGCGGTCTGTATCGGTTCATCACCCAGCTCAGCCTTGAGAGCATCCTCGGTCTCTACGGTCCCTTTGCCCCACAGTGACCTGGCGTCTCGTATCTCCACCCGATCCCCGTCTATCCACAGGTACACCGGGTGGTCCGACGCGCCGATGACCACTACATGGTCGTATCCCGCATACCGCAGCTCCGCACCCCAGTGACCGCCTGCATTGCATTTCAGATACCGATCCGTGGCCGGACTCTTGGAGGTGATCGTGGTACGTGCGGCGGCCGGCGCCATCGTGCCTGTAAGCACCCCAGGGCTGAAGATCAGCAGGTTACTTGGGCCCAGGGGATCGGTCTGCGGAGTCACCCGTTCATAGAGGAGCTTCGCCGCGACCCCGCGTCCGCCTATGAACTGACGCACATCGTCGGCGCACACATGTTCGAGCTCTATGAGGCCAGAGCTAAGATCAACCGCAAGGACCACCTGCTCAGCAGGGAGCGTCATCTACTCTTCCTTTCCTAGACGTCTGGTCTAGCCGTATCGAAGCACCAACCAAACCCCACCTAGTAGCCGATGATCTCCTTCTCTGGCGGATAGGGGTAGGTCCTCTTGCTGTGAGAGAGTCCCATGCCGGCCAGTGCCTCAGCGAGCTTGAAGGCCAGCATACCGGGGTCGATAACTGGGACATCAGCGATGCCTTGTGCCGTCAACCCCTCCTCCACATCCCTGGCCAGACCAGCCATGCCGGTGCAGCCGAAGATGATCACGTGAGCTCCGTCCTCTCTCACTGCCTTCACTGCCTGCTCCACCAGCGCACCGACCAGCCTCTCCCGGTCATCTTCCAGTTCGAGA
>JAUWLF010000047.1 GCA_030613785.1 Chloroflexota bacterium
GCCCATTTCATCCTAGAGCTGCAGTTCGGTGTCCTTGTCAATCGGTAGCCTCCCTGTTTCATTCTGAGTTCTCTTCATGGGGGTCGGTCACCGCCACACTCGGCATGAGCTCAGAAACAGAAAAATGGAGCATGGGCACGCGATGCCCACGCTCCGCTTCCGTGCAAAGCACGGCCTCGTCTCCTACTTCGGCATGGCTGCCAGAGCGTTGTATGCCGGCCTGGTGCTCCCGTCTGGCCTCAGGATGCCGAACTTCGCTTGCTCATGCTCGCCGCCCTGCTCAACGCCGGCGTCCAGGACCCAAACGAACATCACTCCCATGTAGCCACTCTGCCTGCCGATTTCGAAGGCGCGCACGAGATACTCTGCCTGATCGGCCTCGCTGTGCTTGGCTGCGTATTCGTAGGTGGGGGTTGGTGCGCTTGCTACGTTCTCTATGCTGGCCCAGCCAAACTCGGTGGCCCAAAGCTTCTTGTTCCCGTCTCCGTTCTGCACCATGATGTTGTGGTACGATCGGATCATGCTCTGGAAAAAGAAAGAGCGGTGGCAACCCGTGTCGCCACGAGCGCGGCACGCCTCGGCGGTATCATCGGGCGAGTTGCCAAACCCGCTGGGGTGGATACCCACCGCGTCACAGTAGTTCTTCAGACCGTTATTGTACATTTCCCGCAGGTATTGCGCATCGTCAATGGCCTGGATGCCGTCATTCATGCCAGTTGGCGTGGGCGCTCCCGAAACCACGATCATGCCGGGGCAGACAGCCTTGATGCGATTGTAGGCTGGCTTCAACAGATCGATATACTCCTTCGCGCTTATCCGCCTACCGGTGTTCCACTCCGTGTCCAGATTCTGCTCGTTCCAGACCTCAATGGCATGGACCCGACCGCAATAGCGTTGCGCGATCGATCCGACATAATTGGCCAGGGTGGCCGGGTCATCTGGCGGGCCGTGCCCCACGGTTCTAGCGCGAGCCCAGTGAGGACTCGTCACGACTGAGAAGAGCAGCTTCTTACCCGCCCCGTTCGCTTGTGACACCGCGGCGTCAAGAGGGGCCCAGTCCATCGCCCCTGGCGCCGATACATATTCCCAACGGATCTGAAGTTTGATCCACTTGAACCCCAAGTTGTTCACGTGCTGGATGTTGCTGCCGTTCAGCCTTATGACTTGGATCCCGTAGTCGAAACCAGTGCCCGGCGGGGCCGGCGCTGAAGGGGGACGCGGAGTCGCAGTGGGAGCGGGTGCGGTTGATCCTCCTGAGGGTCGAGGAGTGGGCGTAGCAGCAGGCGGCGGAGTGGGTGTGGGGGTGGGTTCCGAGACGACGAAGGAAACCCTTCCACCCGCAGAGCCGGCAGTCTGGCCTCCGTCGTCTGAGATGGCAGCGGAGATAGAGTACTCACCCCCTTCCAGAGGTGCAGTCCAGGCAAACATCGGCGTCGTCAGTGAGCCTACTTCCTGCGTGAGGCTCGCGCCCACGGCACTCTCCACCGTCCACACGACAGCGAACTGAGTATCGGCTGCGGGCGTCACAGAATTCATGTATTCCTGAAGGACGTCCCACATCCTTTCGTCGTTGCCCTCTTCCAGCAGGCCGGGAATGCTCGCGCCTTTCAGGTTGTATTTGCGCAACAGTTCAAGCTTGTGAGCCATGCTGGTCGCGTTCTCCAGCCAAACGGTGTGCTCACCCTGCTCATTCGTGTAGGTGAACCAGTAGGACTGGGACTGCTCATCGAAGTTCACCCCTGAAGAGCCGCCTGAGAACTGGACGGTGACAAGCTCGCCGGGGGCAAAGGAGTCTCTGCCTTCAGGCAAGACGAGGTCGCCGCCCATCAATTGCAGGGCCTCAGCGTAGGACAGGCGAGTCATCTCATCCCCCACCCAGTCAGTGCTGTAGCTGGGAAGGAGGACTTGAATCTTGTAGCGGTTGACATTGTCCACAGCGTATCCCAACAGCGCCTCCATCTGCCCTCCCGCGGCGTAGGCCTCGGGTCGAGCAACGGCTGGGAGTTTGAAGCTGTCAACGACCTGACCGATAGCTTTCCAGTCATATGCTCCCGTGTCCCACCGATCATAAGAGATTTGAACCGGAGGCTCTACCGTGACCGCCAGTAGCTTGTGGTGGACATGGAGTTCCTGGCTCAACTCGCTGACGAAGGCGGTGAACTGATCTCTCAGCGCTGGGTCCATACCCTGGTAGTCCAGGTTGATACCGGGATACATGTTCTGCACGACTAAACTGACTATGTCGTTGATGTGGTTCCGTCGCAACTCATCGCTTACCAGTATGTTGTTGATCAGATCACTCCTGATCGCCCCCTCCATTTCGTTTCGAATGGTGGGCAAGACTATGTAGGATGCTCCTTCGCCCGGCTGCTCCAGCAGATCACCTGTAGCAGCGACCGTGTTGTTGCCGTCAATACCATCACTTTGGACAGGGAGGGCCTCTGCTTCAATCTCCACGAGAAAGTCCCTGGCTTCGGAATGCAGAGTGGAGCCCGCTGGCAGTGGGGCCGATACCGAAGGCACGAGGGGTGTCGTTTGCATGATCGCTACCGCCGACGGTATCGAGGCCAGGTTGACTTCCAAGAGGTCGTCCTCTTGAAAGATCGTCTTGGGAAGCCACTGCCATTCCCTCCCCGTCCAAGCATAGATGTCCAGAGTACTCAGAGGCTCTGCATCATTGGGCACTGGTATGGCAAGAGTCGTCTCCTTGGGCATTTCTCCACGGACGGAGAATGTGTACAGTGGACTCTTCATCTCCAGGTTGCTTGGCATCGCCTCGGCGCTGGCCTGGTCTCCGGCCGCTCCGGCGAGAAAGTCAGCACGGGGAATCGACACGAAGTGTATCTGTGCTGTCCCTGATACGGCCCCAGGAGGTATCGTCAATTGTGTGCCATCGGGGTCGAGTAGTGAACCGCCGGCCTTGGTGAACTCTGTGTGCCCAGCAGCCAACACCCTCTCCGCAAAGGACACGGGGGGAAGCAGAATGCTGGCAAGCAGCAGCACCGGAATTATGGCGAACAACACTATCCGTCCTCCCCACCTCCCTTCCAGCACGACCTCCAAGGACCTCAGCAAAGCGGGATTCATCCCTTGTTCCATGAAAAACATCAACTCCTTTCAACTCGAATGGGAAATGCGGGCGAAGGTCACATATGTGCAGCCCGAAACGGGGCGTATTCTACCACAGACAGATCGCATGAGCAAACACTATTCAACTCAACTGTCTCCCGCGCCCAGTCGAATGTCCGACTACTCTTGACAGCGTCCAGAGGATGTGACCGATACATCCCCTGGCCGTTAATGAAAAGGCCCAAAGTCATGTCATCTCTGGGCCGTGAGTTCCTTCTCTGGCAGAGATACTACCACATTATAGCTTGCCGCTGGGCTTTTGTCAAACAGTCCGATTCCTGTTTGCCAGTTTGGTTTCAGCCGAGATTCGAGTTCACGAGGGACAAGGGGACAGCACCTGCTCTTGGTCACCTTCACCGCGCAGCTTTGGCGGGCTTTCTGCGCGAGAGTGCCAGTGATGGGTCGCGTGAGTCCCAGCGCTCATCTGCGAGCACGCCATGTGCGGAGACACGTGGTCCTGGACCCTGCCATGCAGTGCCCGCCATCCCCATGTAGGCTGGTGCAAGCGAGAAAGACAAGCGTGTTGAGAGACCGTCCCTCTGTGCGACTGGTCCTTGCGCAAGACGCCCTGCCAGCGGCACTGCTACCGAGCCCGAAGGCTGCTCTCCGACTTGTGGCCGGTACGTGCTTGCGTCGTGTAGATTCCCCAGCACGCAGAAAGCGGGAAGTGGACAAGGGATGGGGACCGAAGATCACGAGTGAGGACCGTGTGCAGGCATGACGGGGCTTTGATATGTACCTGATAACGATGATCGCGCAACGAGAGATACACAGATCCCGTGCGGTGGGGAGGGCCTCGGTCACGGCTTGACTCGCAAGTATCGTGCGGAGGTTTGCCAAAAACGTATTTAGATGTGATAATTGGACGATCGAACGGGATTTGAGAGAAGGAGGCTATGTGATGAGAATAGGCGCTTACTCGATCATTCTTGCTCTGGTGGTGGTTGGCTCCATCCTTGTCTCCTGCGGTGGTCAAACTCCCTCGCCAGCTGTACCAACGGCGACTAGCAGAGCGACTGAAGGTCTGGCTGCTTTGGTCAACGAGCAGCCGATTACCACTGTGGATTACCAGAAGCAGGTTGCTCAGGTCGAAGCCTTCTTTGAGCAGGAAGGTCTGGATCCGAACACCGAGGAGGGCAGAGAGAGGCTAGCTCAGGCGCGCCGGCAGGTACTGGAGCAAATGATAGATCAGGAATTGATCAGGCAGGCAGCAACTGAGATGGGCGTCAACATCTCGGAGCCAGAGTTGGAGACCAATATCGAGGACATTGTGGAGCAATCGGGAGGAGAAGAGGACTTCAGTGAGGCGCTCCAGGCAATGGGAACGAGCTATGACGACTTCAGGCAGATGTTGCTTGATCAACTCCTGAGTGAGGCTGTGTTCGCTGCTGTGACGGAGTCTGTTCCCCCCGTCGCTGAACAAGTACACGCCAGGCACATACTCCTACCTACCAGGGAGCGAGCGGAAGAGGTCCTCGCCCGGCTTCAGGGAGGAGAGGATTTTGCATTCCTTGCGGGCCAATACTCCGAGGACATCAGTACCCGGGAGAGGGGAGGCGATATGGGCTTTTTCCCTCGAGGGGTCATGCCACCGGAGGTCGAGGACATAGCATTCAGTCTGGATGTGGGGCGGACCAGTGGGATCGTCGAGTCCCAGTTTGGGTTTCACATCGTGCAGGTTCTGGAAAGGGAAGAGCGAGAGATCGCCGTAGAGATCTTTGAGAACTTGCGGCAGCAGATCTTCATGCAGTGGTTGCAAGAGCAGAGGGAGAGCGCGAACATAGAGCGGTTCATAGAATGAGCACGGCGAAGTGGCACACTCTGGACTAGGGATTCGCTAGGCAGAGCCATCCTGATATGGTATACTTGATCATCGAGTGACGCATGTCATGACATGTGCCTGCGGAATCTGTGGAGATGCATATGGTTCGGAGGGGTTCAATAACTGGAAGGCGCACTTGCGTCTCGTGGGCTATACTTGGTTTCCTGGTTCTGCTGATACTGGTTGGTCTCGTGAGCGGAGGTGCCTACCTGTATCTCCGTTTCACTGGCCCCATGAGATATAGTAACCCCGCCAAACAGCTACGAACGGATCAGATTGAGCCTACTTTGGCCTTGGTGAGCTTGGCCGGCGTGAACGATCTAGACGTGGTTAGTCGTGCTCTGGAGGACGAGCAGTTGGAGACGGGTTACGCCACGATTCTCTTCAGTACGGAGCTGAGTAGCGGAGAACGCGTTGGGAATCTGCTGCTCGTCTCGCAGGCATATGCGGCTGCTGGAAACGGCGACCGAGCCCAGCTATGTTGCCGACTAGCTAACCTGATTACCACCCTAAGCTCCACGATGTCCGACTACGCGAAAGCCAGCGCGTATCTGGGGATCGGAGACGGGCTGGCCCGACTGGGCAACAAGATTGAGGCGCTTTCCAACTACGACCAGGCCTATGTGGTTGCTGTCAACAGTCCGCATCTGAAGGACCCTCATCGAGCGGATGTGTTGGAGAAGCTAGCTGAAGCGTACTCGGCATTGGGTGAGATGGAGAAAGCTAGTGAGTGCTCGGACCTGCAGGCAGAGTTACGGTACGTCACTGGCGAACCGAAGGAAGCGTCAGAGGGTTCTGCGGAGCAACCAGTCTCGCCCTTCGTGATGGAGATTCCGGAGCCGACGGCGGCGATGGTCGCTTCCTACGAGCAGAAGCGAATGGAGACCGTGCTGGAACTCGTCGAGTTCTTGGAGGGAGCGTCTGAGAAGACCACCGTGCCAGAGGAGTTGAGGACGGAGGTTGCGCAAGCCTTGGTGAACGAGGACAACGCTCGGCGGGCGGCCTATGATGAACAGCTGGCCGGAGCATCCTCGATGGTGCTGAAGATGGGCGTGGCCGAGGCCGGCGTAGACTGGCTGACCGTCAAGTATCGGATCGCTCTGGACGGCTACGGGTTCCGACTCGTGCCCGCATGGTCAGATGATCTGGCGGGTATTGAGGCCGAACTGAATGCGGCCTATGGAGAACTTCACCGTATCTATGACGAGCAGATCTCCACGTTCAGCGACGACACTGCGGTGGATCGGGCCTGGCATGATGTTCTTCGCTTTGAGATCGAACGTGGGAGGTTGGGGCTATATCCCGACTATCCTGAAGAGGAATTGCTGTCCCAGTTGACACAGGTCACCGAAAGGCTCGTCGCATCAGGGGATCTGGCACTATTCGTGGACGTTGTCGGCAAGGATGACACTCTGGTCTTCAGGCTTGCTGCGCCTGACTAGCTGGGCCGCATCTGCGATGTTGCGGCGTGGAAAGGGGGTAGGCTGTGATGTTGAGTCGGATAAATGAGAGGGTGGCTCTTCTGATAACGATCGTGCTTCTCGTTCTCACTGCTATGACTTGCCTGTGCTACCTTACGATCTTCATCAATCCATACATGCCTCTGAACCCCTTTCCTCCACCGCGAGAGGTAGCGGCTGCGTCGCCGACGCTGACAAGTGAAGCGCCGTCGGCTGCTACATTTCCTCCAACGTGGACTCCTACTGAGACGGCAACACCCACAGATACACCCACGCCAACCGATACGCCCACGCCAACCGATACACCTACGCTCACGCCGACACCAACGGAAACCTCGAAGCCCACATTCACGCCCATCGCAACGTGGACTCCGCGGCCTCCAGCCACAGCGACGCTCACCCGCACGCCGTCGCCTACACCGACGCCTTGGCCGTACGAGCAGCACGGGTACACATATCACCGGGCAAACGACAAGAATGAGGCCGGATGTGATTGGCTGGGTGTCGGGGGCCAGGTACTCGACGCCAGTGGGGTGGGTCTCCCAGGTATCACGGTCAAGGTCTGGGCTGGCGGGTGGCAGGGCACCAGTCGATCTGACGAGAAGCCGGAATACGGACCAGGTGGCTGGGAAGTGTATCTCGCTCCATCGCCCAAGGATGGCACCTGGAGCTGTCAGGTTGTCAACGAAAGCGGAGCGGGGATCTCTCCCGTAGTGGTTTTCGAGACCTACGGTGGGGATTGCAACCGGAATCTTGTCTTGATCACCTTCAAGAAGACCTCTTGAGATGATCTTCCTGAGGGTGATCGGAATGCTGCACCCAGCGTCGAGGATCTGGTGGGCGCTGTGACTCGGGACTGAAGGCACGGTTCTCAGTGCGTCTCGTTGGGGGTTGCTGAGTCACAGACGGTCTGCTCCATCGGATGCGCGCACATCCCACTCCGGCCGCTTGGCTCGGAGATGCTGCGCGGCACCAACAAAGCGCTTTGTCTCCTTCTCCACGGGCCGCAGGATCGCAAGGGACACGCTTGGAGGTTGGTTATGTTGCGCCACTTCATCGGGGGGCTTTGCCGATCTCACAACTGTGCCCACACGGGAGGACTCAACGGGTTTGACCTGTGCGTGGGCTCATTCCGCTTGTTGAGGAGAGGAGAAGATCTCCTCAACTACTTGGCGGATCTTGTCCCGCTTGGGGAACAGCACATCGGCCCCGTTGTCAAGAACGACGGGTGCCGTCATCGTCTCATCGATGACCGCAAAGCGGATGTCCTCAGCGCCTATCTGTGTGGCGATCTGAGCCAGGGTTATCAGTTCGTTCGGTTGTAGGTTTGTCTTCACCGTGTGGCTCATCGTTCTCGCCAGCACAGGTATCTTAGGTATCAGGTTCAGGCTCAGTGCCTTGTCTCTTGTGGCCATGATGACCTGCTGCTGCCGGCGCAGCCTGTCGAAGTCACTGCCCCCATGGCGAGTGCGCGCGTACTGGAGAGCCATCCTGCCGTTCATTACCTGCTCTCCGGCGGGGATGTGGACGGTAGTGTAGCCGTATTGTCCGTCAGGATATCTGTAGTCCCATATCTCCTCTTCGACATTGATGGTGATACCGCCAAGGTAGTCGATAGTCTCCCTGAAGCCCTGGAAGTTGATGCGAATGTAGTAGTGAATTGGGACGCCGAAATTGTATTCAACCGTCTTCGTGGCCAGGCTGGGACCTTCTCCTGGATAGTCGTAAGCATCCCCAAGGAAATGGGCCATGTTGATGCGCCGCTCCCCATATCCGGGTATCTCTACATAGAGATCCCGTGGAATGGAGAGTGCCCCGGCGGTCATGCTCTTGGGGTCAACCGTGACTATGATCATCGTATCAGATCGCCACGGGCCGTCCTCTCCCGCCCGCTGATCAACCCCCAAGAGCAGGATGTTCACCCGGTCCTTTCGGCTCCAATCAGGCAGGCTTTCCGGGGGCGGTGCCGTGTCACCAATCATGGGCAGTTCGGCGCCAGGGTAGACGGGCGAGTAGGCAGCGATTTCCCGCACTGAGCCATAGAAGAGGTAGGCAGAGACCAGCCCCCCTGCTAGGAAGAGGATGTAGGCCCCACTGACGAGAACCTTGAGGATGTAGCTGGGTGTTCCCCTCTCAGGCATTGAGTTTCGATATCCTGTCGGCACGCTACACTGACCGGTAGCTGGCGGCTATTATACCATACGGAATCGCGCCGGATAATGCAAGTGGGCCTTCGATGGTGACAGGCAGGTCAAGACCTGTTGGATCCGCAGAGGCCCGCAACCCAAGGTAGGCAAAAGAGCCCCAGTCCCCGTTGGAGACGGCCGCTTGGTGATGACTACGAAGCTCCCACTTGTGCTAGTGGGCGCTTTCCTCGCGGGGTGTAGGATGCGCTCATGGCGCTAGAATGTCGCTTCCAATGTTCTCCTGTGGGTGTGGCAGCAACCGCGATGTGAGATGCTCCAGCGTGAGTAGTGTTGCCAGAAGAGAGCGGGGTCTGATATAATACCGTAGAAGGTCGATCCGCGGGCGTAAGGGGTGGTGAGATGCAAGACCTCAACGATTCGCTTGGTGAGCCTCGCTCCATCGAAGAGACAGGGATGAGCCGGAGTTTCCTGTGTGACTTGGCCTTGAAAACGATCTACTCTGTGGGGGAATTGAGCGGTCAGGCCATCGCTGAGCAGCTCAGGCTTCCCTTCAGCGGCGTGGTAGAGGGGGCGCTCACTTTTCTGAAACGGGAGCAACTGGTGAGCATAACTGGCAGCAGGGGCTTTGACGAGAGAGCCTTTCGCTACTCCATCGCCTCTGCCGGCATCGAGCGGGTGCGAGAGGCCTTGGCCCGAAGTCAGTATGTGGGACCTGTTCCGGTGACGCTGGATGCATATCAGAAAGTGATGAGAAGCCAGAGTATAGCCAACGTTGTTGTGAGCCAGGAAGAGGTCAAGGGGGCTTTGTCACATCTGGTGATTAGCTCTTCAATGCTGATGAAGATCGGACCTGCTGTCAATTCTGGCCGGTCCATCTTCCTCTTTGGCCCGCCGGGTGATGGCAAGACGGTGATCGCAGAGGCCATGGCTTCCATGTTGGGAGGAGAGATATACATACCCTATGCTGTGGAAGTCGATGGCCACATCATTAAGGTCTTTGATGACTTGAGCCACAAGCCCGCGGAGCTTGGCGAGGAGGGATCGTCCACGCTGCCGGAGGGCGGACGACTGGACAGGCGTTGGATCTTGATCAAGAGACCAGTAGTGGCGGTGGGCGGCGAACTCACTCTGGAGAGCCTGGACCTAGTCTATGATGACACGTCCAAATACTATGAGGCCCCGTTCCAGATGAAGGCAAACGGCGGGATGTTCCTGATCGACGACTTTGGAAGACAGCAGGTTCGGCCGAGGGACCTGCTCAACCGGTGGATCGTGCCGCTGGAGACCAGGGTTGACTACCTCACCCTGCATACGGGGAAGAAGATCGACATTCCGTTTGACGAGCTGATCGTATTCTCAACCAACATCGACCCGAAGGCCTTGGTCGATGAAGCTTTTCTGCGCCGTATTCGTCACAAGATAGAAGTAGCCAACCCGACTGAAAGGGAGTTCTATGAGATCTTCCGGCGCGTCGCGGCGGACCGGAACGTTCCTTTCGATCAGGAAGGGTTCATGTATCTGATGCGCGAGTACTACCTGAAAGTGAAGCGTCAATTGAGGGCTGTCCATCCGCGCGACATCGTGGACCAGATCATTGACATAGCCCGCTATCAGGGAGTGGAGCCTGGGTTGACAAAGGAACTGATAGATCAGGCGTGCGACTCCTATTTTGTTGAGATATAGGTCACTCTTCCGCTGAGCGGCTTCTACAAACCTACATGCACGAAAGGCGCCAACCGCGAGGCATCCTCAGGTTGGCGCCTTTGAGCTGGTTGATTCTATCGTTGTCACAACTGCCTTAGGATGTCATCAGCCTGGATTCGCTTCTCACCCTTCTCCTCCAACAGCCAGTTCAAGTTCTCCAAGAGGCCCGCTTTGAGGTCGCCCATTCTCTCAGTCTCTTGAAGAGCTATCACCTGGACCAGCGCAGTCAGGACGGCGGTCACGATGGCAACAGAGGGCATGCCTGTTGTCGTCTCCCCGGAGCAAACGAGAACCAGATTGGCGTTGGAAGCGGTGGGTGAGGTGTGAGATGCCGCTAGGCCAATGGTCTGGGCGCCTCGATGTCGCGCCAGCCCTAGCATCTCCGCTGTGTCGTCGTGAAGGGCAGACAAGCTTACACCCATGACCACGTCTTCTTCCGTCAGGGTGGAGAGAAGCATCGGAGCTCCCAGTTGCTCTGCCGCCACAAGTTGAGCGGGCATGCCCAGCAATCCGCGGAGCTGGAAGACGAATAATCGGGCTGGATTCTTGGCGAGACCTTGCGCCACTACATAGAGGTTCCTCGCTGCACGAAGTGCGGCGACCACCGCCGTGATGGTGTCTCCCCTGATGTGTGTCATCGCCCGTTCCAAGTTCTCCTTCTCCTGAGCCAACGCCTGGAGAAAAAGGCCTGCCTCGTCATCCTTGTCCACGGGCCGTTGATACGCCACCCTGAGTTCCTTCTTGACCGTCGCTTGGATCTCGCGCAGCAGCTCCGGGTACCCTGCATACCCCAGCCTTTGTGCGAATCTGGTCACCGTTGCCGGATCCACGCCTAGTCGTTGAGAAAGGGCGAAAGCGTTCATGAACGCGGCCTCATGGTACTGCTGTGTTAGGAAGTCAGCGATCTTCTTTTGGTTCCGTCCCAGTTGAGCATAGTGCTGTGCGATCTTTTCCTGAAACACGGAAACCTCCTCTCACCTGTAAAGGACGTGAGGTATCTTTCGTTGTTTCGTATTCTAGCACCCTATACAACGCCCTGCAACCCAGGCTTGGAACTCTGGGCCAGTATGCAGTTGATGCAGGTCTCACAGCACTTGACAGAGCTGCTGAACTGCGGTATTCTTTTTGGAGATAGTGAACGTTTTGTGGGGAGGGGTGCTTGTCTCGATCTATGAGTCGACTTGGTGGACGGCATGCGGCGCTGTTTCTGGTCTCGACCGCGCTTGTCTTGGGGACTCTTCTACTGGTCAGAGCTGAGGTGAAGGGGATGGAGGGGGCCTCTAGCAGCGTGGAGGAAGCGGGTATTGACACCTCGTGGTCTCGCCTCGCGAGTCTTGCCCGACCTCGGCCGCCGATTCTCGTGGGACGGCCACTGCCTGTGTCAGGCCCCAGCCTCACGGAAGCTCCTGTTTTCGTCCCCACCGCGTCCCCGTTTCGCAGGCTGCTCCCTTCTCCCACGCCGGCGCCTCTGCCGACTCCCGACGGGGTGAATCGGCGCGTCGTGGTCCCAATCCTCATGTACCACCATGTGGCTGTGGCGGGACCGGAGGCAGATGCCATCCGAACGGATCTGTCGGTGTCTCCTGCGAGATTCGAGGCCCAACTGCGTTACTTGATAGAGCGAGGTTATCAGCCAATAGCGCTTCGAGATCTGATCATGCACATTCAGGTAGGAGAGCCCTTGCCGTTGAAGCCTGTAGTGCTGACCTTCGATGACGGCTTCAAAGATCAGTTCACAAATGCCTACCCACTGCTCAAGAGATACGGACTCAGGGGTACCTTTTTCATCATCACGGGTTTCGTTGACGAGGGTCGAGAGGAGTACATGTCGTGGGCGGACATAGAACTGCTGCACGCGGAGGGGATGGAAATCGGAAGCCACAGCTATACACACCCCAGCCTGCGTGGCAAATCGTTTGACTATGTCGTCTGGCAAGTACTGGGCTCGAAAGAGGCGATAGAGGCTCGTACGAACGACCGGGTGCGCTTTTTCTCCTACCCCTCTGGGCAGTACGATGAGCTTGTTGTGGATGTGCTCGAGTCGGCGGGATATTGGGGCGCAGTGACCGTGGAAGCAGGTTCCTTGCAGTCATCACAACGCCCCTTCGAATTGAAGCGGATCCGAGTCCGCGGAAGATACGAACTGGAGGACTTCGACCATTGGCTCAACTACTGGCTCTCTCATCCGTGAAACTGTAGAGGCCGACTTCCCCCAGCGAAGCAGCGCTGTCCCGTAGCCGCTGCACACTCATCTTGAGAAGAGGGTGCACCAAGTCTGGGGAGATCTCGATGAGGGGTACCAGAGTGAACACGCGTTGGTGAAGGCGGGGGTGAGGGATTTCCAGCTGAGGCGTGGCCATGACCAGGTCATCGTAGAACAAGATATCGATGTCAATCAAACGGGGCCCGAAGCGCGGGCCCCCTCTGCGTCCCATCTCTTGCTCTATCTGCTTGGCCAGTTCCAGCAGAGTCTGAGGCGACAGATCGGTTTCGCCGCTGCACACGAGGTTGAGGAACCACGGTTGATCTGACAGTCCCACTGGTTCCGTTTCGTACAAAGACGAGATCTGCCGTAGGCGCACTCCAGGTGCAAGGCGGCGCAGCGCGCTGTAGATGTTGCGGGCCCGATTTCCAACGTTTGATCCCAGCCCAAGGTAGACTACGGCCATCCACTCTCTGCCGTCCAGCTCAGTGCTTGACCCTCGTGATTCTCGCGCCCAAGGCCCGAAGCTTTTCGTCAATCCTCTCGTAACCTCGATCTATCTGGCTGATGTTCTTGATGACGCTTCGACCCTCGGCACAGAGGGCGGCGATCAACATAGCCATTCCAGCGCGAATGTCGGGGCTGGTGAGGGTCTCGCCGTGGAGTTGGGTAGGGCCCATGACCACTGCTCTGTGCGGATCACAAAGAACGATGCGGGCGCCCATAGAGAACAGCTTATCCACAAAAAACATGCGGCTCTCGTACATCTTTTCGAACATCAGGATAGTGCCTCGGCATTGGGTGGCCACCACTGTCGCTATGCTCATCAGATCGGCGGGAAAGCCTGGCCAGGGGGCGTCGTCTATCCTGGGTGTTACGCCGTGAGCATCCGTCACGATTTCGAGGCTTTGCTGTCGAGGGACAAACACGTCCTGACCCCGTATCTCCACCGTGATTCCCAGCCTGGCGAACATGAGCAGTATCATTGGCAAGTGCTGAGGTGCGGCATCCTTGATGAGGATCTCTCCGTTCGTCACTGCTGCTGCGCCAATGAGGCTCCCGATCTCAATGTGATCTGGGCTGATTTGGAAGTGTCCTCCGCGTAACTTATCCACTCCGTGCACGACAAGCGTATTGGTGCCAATACCCTCTATCCTTGCACCCATCTTGTTGAGGAATCGGGCCAGATCCTGCACATGAGGCTCCGAAGCCGCATTCTTGATGGTCGTTGTCCCGCTCGCAGTACATGCTGCCATCAGAGTGTTCTCGGTGGCTGTGACACTGGCTTCATCCAGGAAGATCTCCCGGCCCTTGAGTCCCGTCGTTTTCATGTCGTATCCGCGGCCTATCTCAATCTCGGCACCAAGGGATCTCAAGGCCACGAGGTGCGTGTCTACCCGTCTTCTTCCGATGACGTCTCCCCCGGGAGGAGGCAAGTTGATCCGACCACACCTGGCCAGCACCGGTCCGGCGAGGAGTATGGAGGCCCGGATGTGGCGACATAGCTCGGGATCCAATCTGGTGGTCCTGACGTGCTTGGCATGAACACGCAGTTCATGCTCGCCTGTCTCATCTATGTCAACTCCCAGGGCCGAGATGATCTCCATCATGGCCTTGATGTCTTCGATTCGAGGAACGTTTTCCAGGACGACTTCTTCATCGGTGAGCAGGGCTGCTGCCAGCATCGGCAGCGCTGAGTTCTTGTTGCCGCTGGGTATCAGCGCGCCCTCTAGGGGATGACCTCCCTCAATGATGAACTCTTCCATCGTGAACTCACCTCGGATGTCGGACTTGGTCGCTTTCCGCTTTGATAATCGCCCCCGATAGGCGGCGATCTGATCGTCAGGTGAGGAGAAGTCAGTGAGTCACCTACTGGACGAAGTCTGCAGACTGCCCAGCGACGAGAACAGGTCCCTTGCGAGCGATGCAAATAATGGAGGTCCCGACCGGGAAGCTGGCGAAGCGCAGCACCGCGGCCTCGACCCGGCCGACGGCCGTCAGGATGGCATTGATGGGTGGCGACGTGGGTTCCATCTCTACCTGGTAAGCGTCTTCGTCGGTGCTCGGCGTGGCCAATTGGGGTTCTCGCTGACTTCCTCTCCGTGTCAAGATCAATGCTGTGGCCATCGGGAGGACAAAGAAGTTGTTGTAGGTCATCCGCTGTATCACGAAGCCGGCCTCCGACACCCTTGTGCGCAGTTGCGCCCCTGAGTACCGGCGTCTGTGTTCATTGATCTCGTCGTTGTTGCTCCACAGCCATTGGAAAGCTGGCACCGTGATGGCGATCAATCCCCCGGGCGCGCAGACGCGAGAACACTCTCGCAGGATCTGCATGTCGTCATCGCAATGCTCTATCACATCAAAAGCCGTCACGAGGTCGAAAGACCCATCGTCAAAGGGCATGTCTTCTGCGGAGGCCAGCCGTGCATCGTAGCCTCGCTGGTGAGCGATCTCCAGGGGCATGGGATTGTTGTCGATACCTAGCACATCGCCATAACGGCTGAGATGGTGGATCATGTTGCCAGCACCACAGCCCACATCGAGCACCCTGAGGTTGTTGCCAGGTACACACCTGTCCAGCATCGCTAGCAGGGCTCGTGTCCTGCTGGCAAACCACCAGTGGGAATCCTCTTCTAGTTGCTGTGACGTCAATTCCGGCGCCATCTGCTCACGCACCTCTTGGCTCTGTCTGAACCACGATTATACCATCTATGGGCCTGCCTGGCTATCACCAGGCAGGAGTGAATCAGCGGCCTTCAGCACCTGGTCCACGGTGATGGAGCGCACACAGGTGTGTTGCTCCAGTTCCTGCGGCTGATAGTCGAGCCGGTTGCAGGGGATGCAATCCATGTCCGAGAGGACAACCAGATGCTTGGTGGGATCCCCCCACGGGCCGAAGGCACGGTGGTCAACGGGACCAAACAGGTGTATAGTGGGGACGCCCTGAGACACAGCCAGGTGCAATGGGCCACTGTCGACACCTATCACTAACTCGCACCGTCCCATGACGGCACCGAGCTCTCCCAGGCTGGTTTGCCCCGCCAGAACAAGGGCGTTGCTCTCCATTCGTTGAGCAATGCTCTCCGCCAGGTCTCTTTCGCGTGCCGAGCCCGTGATGATGATCTGAACACCGTGCTTCTGAGTGATAGTGTCGGCTAGTTCTGCAAAGGCGTCGTGCCGCCACAGCTTCACCGGTGCTCCAGCCCCAGGGTGAAGGCAGACGAATGACTGGTTCGCACTCCTGGTTGTCAGCAGTGTGCAAGCAGATCTCAGATTCTCCTTCGTGGGGCTGAATTCCAAAGGACCTACCTCTCTGACATCGTCGTCCACGGCGGTGGCAACGACACAGATGTTTTGCTCCACCTCGTGACGTCCGCTCACGTAGGGCGCAGCTTCTGTCAGGAAAGGGTTCATCTGTGGGAGCGCATAGCCTACTCGCCGGGGGATCCCTGCCCAGTATGCTAGCATCGCTCCCCACCAGTGATCAAAGCGAAGAATGACAGCCACGTCAAAGGACTGCGCTTGCAGCGAGCGGGAGTAGTTCCATAGCAGCATGTATGGGTGGAGGATATGTTTCTTGGGGCGGCGAGTGAAGCCTGGAAAAGGGCAGACCATGATTTCGTCGAGATGCGGATTCTCCTTTACGATCGCGTAGGCCCAGGGGCCGACCATGTAGGTGATGTGAGCATGGGGTGCTTTTGAACGCAGGGCCCGCAACGCCGGAGTGGTGAACAAGATATCACCAATGTGGTCGGGGCGTATGATCAGGATGCGGGACAGGTCTCCTCGCGAGGATGTTCGCCGCTGATCGGCGAACGGCTTGGTGACCCGAGCGACTGTCCGTAGGACCAGTTGCCTTAGACTACTCCTCATACACCTGCTCCAAGAGGGGGACGATGTGCCGCCAGTCATGATGTGCCTCCACGAGGCGACGGGCGGCGAGGCCCATCTCTCTTCGTCGTTCACGATCCCGCATCAGATAGACAACGTTCTCGGCAAAAGAGGTCGGGTCGTCAGTGATGAGCAAGTCCCTGTCGCGCGTCGCGTCTATGCCCTCGCATCCAAGAGACGTGCAGACTATCGCCTTACCCATGGACATCGCCTCTAGTACCTTGAGACGTGTACCTCCGCCCACGCGCAGAGGCACCACGTAGACTCCAGCTTCAGCAATGTAGGGTCTGGTGTCTTCGACGTAACCCGTCATAGTGATTCCCGGCGTTCCCTTCAGAGAGTGCAGACGTTGGTGGGGGTTCCTACCCACGACCTTGAACTCCACTTCAGGCACTTCCTGCCTGACTAGCGGCAACACTTCCTTTGCAAACCACAGCACGGCATCAACGTTCGGTCGGAAATCCATCTTGCCGGTGAATACCAGCGTGGTGTCTGATTCCTGGTCAGTGTCGGCAGGCGAGTAGTAACTACTATCGACACCGTTGGGAACCACGGTAGGCTCCAGGCCAGCGACGAGGCGTTGCAGCGCTTGTGCGTCTGCTTGAGACACTGCCACCACTTTGTCCACTTGCCGGCACACTTCTGCCTCGTAGCGACGCAACTTCTCCCACTGGATCAGGGAGTAGAAAGCCCCCAGCCAGCGGCTGGGATGCTTGATGTCGGTCTCAAAGGCCCGTCTCTGAAGCACGTATTCAGCGTTGATGTCATCGAATACGACCAATGGTGGTGACGACAGGCCACTCTTCTTAGTGGCAAGCCCGTATTGGGCCATCTCGATCGCCTCTACCTGAACGAAGTCGAATCGCTCGCGGCCCAGCCAAATCCGTAACTGATGTGAGAATTCCGAAGAGGGCAGGCGTAGGGCCATATCTGGTTGGGCGGAGAAGAGCACCGAGATTGCTCGCTTGCTGGCGGAACGCACGGGAGGAGGAACAGTGACTATGTCTCTGCAATGCGCCGCTAGGGGACCGGTTCTGTCCGAAGCGGGGCCTTCTTGAACAAAGGAGAGCAGGTGGATCTCGTACTGGGGAGAGAGGTTCTTGATCAGATTATAAGTCCTGATGGCCGCACCTTGGTGTGGAGGGTAGGGGAGGTCCGGCGTGAGGAACAGGATTCTGCTGGTCATGCTTGAAGGCGTTTGTAGAGACTGAGGGTTTCGCGAGCCGCCTTCTCCCAGGAAAACAGTTGAGCTCGTTTCAGTCCCTTGTAGGACAACTCCGAGTGCAGGGATTCGTCCGTAAGGACTCTCCACATCGCCACTGTCCAGCCTTCCACGTCATCAGGCGGCACCAGCAGACTTGCGTCACCCACTACCTCAGGTAGGGAAGAGACATTGGCCACTATCGTCGGTGTGCCGCAACTCATCGCTTCCAGGGGGGGCAGTCCGAATCCTTCGTACAACGATGGGTGGACGTGAACTCTCGCCGCATTGTAGAGCAGGACTAGGTCGTCCGTGGGCACATGTCCTAGAAAGCGCACATTGTCACCGAGATCTAGTGCTTCGGCAGTGGCAAACACCTCACCGCAGAACCAGCCCCTTTCTCCTACCACCGCCAGCGTTGCTTCGATTCCGTAGCGGTCCAGAAGCTGGCGATAGGCTCGCAGGAGGCTAGGCAGGTTCTTTCGCGGCTCGATGGTGCTCACGAATAATACGAACGGTCCAGTTAGAGTGTATCTTTCTCTTACTTCCTGTAGAGACTGTTCATCCTCAACGGGTCGATACAACGAATTGGCCGCTGCGTAGATGACCGTGATCTTGGACTCGGGAGCTCCGAGGAAATTGATGATGTCTCGTTTGGTGCTCAGAGAATCCGCGATGATGTGGTCACAGTGACGCACCGCTCTGTCGATTTGCCCATAGTACCGGGCGCTTTCTTGAGTGAGGAAGTGAGGGTAGAGGATGAAAGCCAGATCATGAACGGTGATCACCGACTTGTAGTCCCGCCTGAACGGAGGGATGAAGTCCGGGCTGTGCAGTACGTCGAGTCGCAGGGGGCTGATCTCCAAGGGCAACACCAGCTGCTCCAAACGATGATGGCTGGGTGTCCATAGGGATTTCCTGAAGAAGTTGGGCCCTTCGGCCAGTATGGTCTTGTCCTTTCGACTTTGCAGGAGAACGAATTCGTCGTTCCCATTGCATGCACTCAAGCCCTTGACAAGTCCCAATATGTACTGTCCAATGCCTGCTCGACTGTAGTGGTGCAGGCGGGCATCTATCCCAATACGCATCTAGATGTGGTGCTCCTGACTTATCTCCCGCTCAGGTTCTGCGTCTCGTGGGGGGCCATGACCCAGGTCATTATACTAGGCTTCACATTCGCCAGGCAAACAGCCTGGTCCAAAGCCGGATCTCGTCGTTGGACCTGACAACCCAGGCCCCTCGAGCGCCTCATCTGCACCTGCCGGTTCACACAGCGGACTGCGCTCTGTCTGAGTGCCGAGTCACCCTCAGAACCCGACCAATAGCCCATGACGCCTACCCGATCCTGACTATCGCAATGGTCGCCCGATCGCCTTGGGCGATGGCTGATCTGTCGGACACTGGCAGTCTCCGCCCGTCGATAGTGTCATACATGCCTGCCACCAGTACGTAGGTGCCGGGTGGTGCGTCTGGTGGCACCAGGATCGAATACCGGTCAACGACTATGTCGCCTTCCATCCATTCGTTTGTGGGGAAGTCCCCATCCTGTGGCAGACTGTCTCGCTGTGACCAGATGTGGTCTTCAGAGTCCACGAGGTGAATGAACACGGTGTAGCTGGTGTCGACGTTCTGCACTGCCTCCCAGTACAGGCTGAAACGCAGCGAGCTTCCCGGTTCCACGGGGATCATCCCCGACCCGTTGGGCTGTCTGCCCTCGAACTCTGACCCCCTGAGCACAATCGCATCCCCCAGCGCCAGGGCCATGGGGTTCTCGATGTCTTCCGCCGACACCGTGATGGGTTCATAGATCAGCCAGCGGAAACCAGCGATGTTACGCTCTTCACGCAACCTGCCGTGGCGGTTGAGCCAGGTCTCGACGAAGCTCTCGTTGTCCCACGCGACGTCTTGCAGCGGATAGAACCAGATTCGCTCATGTCTCTCGGAAAGGGACCTCAACGCCTCCGCCGTTTCTGTCGCTATCTCCTCGGATAGCGACTCACGAGGCAGTATGAAGCTTGGCGCTTTGCCATGATAGTAGTAGGAGAAGGTAGGGTCGGGGTAGTTGAGCACAATGACGTCGCCAGGTTCGGTTTCTTCCGCCAGATGATCGGTCATGGCTCGCCAATCCGGACTCTTGCTGTACGCAGGATTCCAGTAGTGGTTGCTCAGGGAGTATGCGCTGCCTAGAGCAAGAAGCCCGACGCCTGCGACCAGAGGCGCCAGCTTCCAGCGCGGCAACTCATTCCGTATGGCGAGAAGACCATAGGAGAAACCTAGGTAGTACGCGGGAGCGACGACGTTCAAATACCGCTCGCGAAAGAGCGGTCGCACCTGAGCCGTGATGAAAATGCATATCGAGGGCACAACGACGTAGAGGATCAGGAAGAGACCTACAAATCTGTTCCTTGTGAGAGCATAGGCCAGGCCAATCAGGAGAAGCGCAAGCAGAAAGGGCAGGGACACAGCAGCAAGCTCTCTTGGCACCGTCTCTCCCAAGCTGAGGGCGGTCAGGGAGCGGGAGAAGACCGCCCACAGTGGTGGCGAGTCCGCATGCGTGGAGTAGAATAAGAGGCGAGACGAACCGTATACCAGCCAGGGCACATACGTGACAGCCAGAAGACTCTGAATTGCCAGCCACGTGAGCAACAACCTGCGGCGGGATGGCCCGAGGGTTTCCCCTCGATGCCACCCCGTCAGAATAAGGATCAGAACGAACACGTTCTGGAAGAGCAGCATGAAGAGGTCGTAGTAGTGGGTATACAGGCTGAGGATCGTCATCCCTGCATAACCGGCCCAGTACCGCTTTCTCCCCGTGCGCAGAGCGTAGACGAGGAAGATGAGTCCCCCCATGCTCAACAGGGGCCAGATAGTGTAGTTGCGGACATCTTGGGCGTGCCAGATCTGAAAGGGGTTGATTGCGACAAAGAAGGCGGCTAGCATTCCTACTTTGGGTCGGCCCAGAGCGTTGCCCAGACGGTAGATGGCGGGAACCGCCAGGACACCGAAGACAAGCGAGAGAAACCGAGTGATGAATTCGCTTTGGCCCAGGACCTCCATCCAGTAGTGGAGTACGAAGTAGTAGAGCGGAGGGTTAGGCTCGACATTGGCGATGCTTGGCACGAGCCATCTCAACGAGTGTGCAGAGAACTGAATCGTGAAGGATTCGTCGCCGCGCAGGGGCTGAGAGTCCAGGCGGTAGAGGCGCAGGGCGAAGGCGAGCAGTACCAGTAGTAGCATGGTACCTAGTACTGCCCTTCGGTTCCTCAAAGCGATGCCCCCTGAAATCCGATCCCGGCCTGCAAGGACACCGACTTGCTCTGCTCAAGGGGCGGTCTCAGAGTCAGATAGGCGAAGATCGCATAGAGCAGCATGGCCCCGTAGACTTTGATCGACAACAGAAGAGTTGGACCAATACGGGCCGAGATGCTCCCGTCAGCCAGGGGCAGGCTGATCCTGTACAGGGTGGAGGGAATGGCCATGGTCACGTAGGACAAGAAGGCAAGGGCCATTACCGACAGATAGTGCCGGGTGCCGAGTCGCTTCTGCAACTCAGGACTCAGCAGTATCAGAAAAGGCAGTAGCAGCCAGCCGTAATTGTGATCCCAGGCCACGCTAGAGATCAGAAGCGTCGTTACCATAGCCAGTGAGAACTCCAGATCAAACCGAAGGCTGTGTTTGCTCACCCTCTTCCTGGTAGCAAAGGCGGCGACAGCCAGAAGCAACGCCGATGCCAGTGCGCTCAGGATCCTGGCCTGCGGAATGCTGGGGCACTCCCGTAGCGAGTAGCATAGACCTGGGTAGCCGAACAACCTGTTGAAGAAACCGTTGAGGGTCTGGTTCTCAAAGTACGCGGTTCCTTTCAGCAAGGCTGGAAGGATACCGGTGCCGAAGATCAGTATGGACTCGTGACCGGCTATCACTACTGACACTAGACCCGCCAGAAGCAGGGTAGCCATCGCTGAGATCACTATCAAGAACTCCCTCTTCCAGAGAAAATACAGCAGTAGTACGGCCGGAGCAAGCTTGATCAGGGCCGCCAAGGCCAGGCAGGGACCCGCAGCCAGTCTGCTTCCCCTCTTGTAGGCCCCATAGCACAAGGCGATGAGGAAGAGGATGACGAAGTCCACCTGTCCAAGTTCCAGAGAGATGTAGATCGGCTGAAACGCAAGCACCAGCAGAAGGGCAAGCATCCATTGAGGCAGGCCGGGGAGCTTCCCATCTCTGGCGATCATGATGAGGGCCAGGGACGAGAACAGAAGAACGTTGTTGAGTAGAAGGAGAGCGATCCTTGCCCTCTCGTAGCCCAGTGGAACCAACGGCAACAGCAGGACAGCGTGAAACGGGGGTGTGATGTACGTCACGAAAAGCGATCCAAAGTCGAAGGTGGTGAAGGGCTTCGTCTTAAGCTCGTCCGCGGCTCGCAGGGCGTCGGCATCGTAGATGTTGCCGCCCTGGGCAAGGACGGTCGCGGCAGTGTAGTTGATGTAGAAATCGGTTGCTCTGTCCTCCCGGATGGGTCGTACGAGGGCAACTAGCGTGTAGTGACCCAGAGCAAGCATGAGGGCGACTCCCAGAAGGAGGTGGACGTCTGCCATGTCAGACTTAGGAATCTCACGATCTCCCGCAAGCAGACGTCTGGCCGGGCGGGCCACGATAGTGACAACATTGGCGATACCCAAGAAAGCAAGCAGCCAGAGCGAGTGTTGGCCTATCCAGAGTCGCCCCTGGACTACCAGTAGCAGAACGCTTGCCAGCAAGAGCACCCATGCAACAGATGAGAGTTCTCGGGACACCCCCAACTGGCGTGCTAGCAGAAAGCCAAGAAGGACAGTTAGAGCCAGACAGAGGAGGTGTCGAGGAGGCGGCAGCACAATGGGGATGGGGCCGGGCCGCAATTCGAGCGAAACAGAATCAACTAGCACGCCCAGCTGTCTGAGGTCACCTCCTCCCATTACCTCATCCGGCACGAAGGTCTCGGAGTCGATTTGCACCTCCAGGCTTCCTGAGAATCCCATCGTCTGCTTGTCTAGGGCGAGCTCGTAGGTCTCGAACTGATCGGTAGCGGTGAACGAAGCGAGTTCTCGCCCATTGGCGGTTACATGCACTAGAGGCAGAGGCAGACCGGCTGGGCGTGAGCCGTTCAATCTAAGCCGCATGAGGGCGGGGGTGTACGCGCCGATGCCTGGGAAAAGGATGGATGACCTTCCCGCACTCCACCGGTAGGACAAGTCGTCGGTAGACTCTGAGTCATGCAAGTCGCGAATGTATGGTGTATCCCCGCTCTCTCCCAAATCGACTGCGAAGCGCGGATTCACTTGATATGCAAGAAAGAGCCCGACGACCGAGACCAGCGCCAGAACGTAGATGGTTCTGCTCTTCAGCTCGTTCTTGATCACTCTATCTCCACGTAGTACTCACCGTCAGGGAAGCACCTGAATCGTGGTCAGCAGGAGGCGGTCGCCTCCCACACGTTGACCGCCGCTGTAGATGGGCAGACGTTGCCCTGTGTTGGCATCATACATGCCGACTTCTATCACATACTCACCGGGCGGAGCCTCCGGATCTACCACGATCTCATGCTGGTCGGTGATGACCTCTCCTTCTAGCCAACTCGTGGTAGGCGCCTCGCCCCGGCCAGGAATGCTGTCCATCTGGCCCCACATGCGGTCCTCCGTATCCAATAGGTGAGTGAACACCGTGTATGAGATCTCCATCTCTTGCAAGGCTTGCCAGTACAGCGTTAACTGCACTGTTCCTCCGGCCATCACTTGATCACTACTCAAGTCGTGCCCCAGGAACCGTATCGCTTCTCCAAGTCTGGCCTCCCCCGGGTGCTGTATCTCGGGAATGGTGAACTGCCGCGCTCGACCTCGAACTTCGATGTGGCCCAAAGCTGCCTCACCAAGCAACTCTTCTCCGTCCAAGACGCGAACGAAGACCTGATACTCTCCTTGCGGGATGGCGGCGGGCAAAGCCAGGTCGTGCCAATCTCTCAGTACCTCACCCTCGTTCCACTCCGTTGTCGGGTAAGTGTCGTCCACAGGACGACCGATCTGCTCCAGCCAGACTTGGCCCTCAGTGTCCTTCAACTGCAAAGAAAGCACGTAGTCCTGAGCCACATCCTCTGTCGCCCTCCAATAGAGAGCGACGCTCACAGTCTGTCCAGGGCCCGCAACTGTAACCGGCAGATCGTAGCCCAGTAGCTGGATTCCCGGGGCGATGCCCCTCTCCGCAGGTACCAGTGGCGCCGTCGGTGCAACTTGTGGTGGACCCAGAGGCTGGACGACCTCCAGGGTTCCCACAACCACGCTGCTCTGCGTGACCCGTGCCTGTTCATCAAACACATTCAACCTCTCCATCGTCTCCGCGTCATACACCACCACCTCGATGGTGTACTGACCGGGCGGGGTAGCAGGCGCACAGGGCAAGGTGTAGTAGTCCATCTCGGCCTGATCAGCCGCCCAGCCGCACGTGGGCTGTAGGCGGCCGCTCAGAAGCAGCTTGTCTACTTGCCCTACGGGTCGTCCCTGGCCATCCAGCAAGTAGACTGCCACTTTGTAGTTCTTGCTAGGAGTTCGCTGCGCCTCCCACCGCAGGACTACCCAGCCTTCCTTTCCCGAGGGCAAGACCTTGCGCCCTACATCTTCAGGGTTGCTGGTTGCGCTCTGCGATGAACCCCCGAAGGCTGCCCCCACAAGTCGCAGCTCATCTCCGAAGTTCACGTGAAGTGGCTCAAATAAGTCCGCAATCACGAAGTCTGGAGAACTAGGTAGCTGGTATGTCACCAAGTCGAAGCTCTCGAATGGCTCTGTGTCGGAGTGCCGCCCATATTTCCTCAATAGGAAGTCGAGCAGCCCCTTCGGATCGGAGTTCAGCGAGAGGTACGCTTCCTCCATCACAAACTCCTTCCAGTTCACCACCGCTGCTTGCCGGTGTCCTTGGCAGATCTTGGCCAGCTCTCCAGGGGCTGTCTCTTCATCCACATTGAGAGTGTGCTCGGGCTCAGGCCCGTTGTACAGGAAGTCCACCTCGTAGTAGGGAAGGTTGCGCGGGCGCAAAGGTGAGGCCGGGAGTATCCACACACCATCGGGGATCCGAGTTGAGTTCATGACAGCAACGGCTTCCATGTACGTCTTGCCGATAATCTCGTCCCTTTGCAGGCGTAGCCGCCAAGGAACAAAGTAATCCCTGTAGCTAAGAAAAGAGGTGGAGATCAAGACAAGACAAAGCAGTGCCCAAGAGACCTCACGGGCTCCTCGCCAAGGCCTACTCTCCAGCCACTCTTTGACGGAAAGGACTCCAATAGTGGACAACAAGCACACAGCGGGGAGAGCTCCAATGCCCCGATGGAAATGGGGGAGAGCTTCAGCAGTGAAGGCCCCAGGCAAGGCCATGATCAGGAGCCACAGGACTACAAAAAGATAGTTGGGACGCTTCCACCTGCACAGAGCGATTGCCAAGCCTATGACAAAGAACAGCGAGCCAATTGGGTCCAGAACTGGTCGTCTGCCGGGATTGCGGTCAAACTCAGGATCCCCCTGGAAATTGAACATACCCATAGTCTTCACGAGTGCCACGGAAAAGGCCTGGAGAGGAGACCCTCGTTCCCAATCAGGGTTGAACACGGAGACGTGAAGCTCGCGAGCGAAGAAGACGTCTGGGTGAGCCATCCCATACATGGCCAACGGGGCAAACACTACGGCTGCCAGCGCGGCCACTAACACCAGATTGACCAGGTGACGTCGCCGAAACTCCCGGCTGCTGATCACCCAGCCGCCGAAGAAGAGGCCCAGGAAGATGGGCAGGAACCGCGCACCTCGATAAGAGTATAGGCTTGCACCCAGGAGGAGGCCGGATACCACGAAGGGCCATCTTCTCTGGGAGCGGATTCCCCGCCAGAGTAAGTAGCATATGGCGCTGGAGAAGAGAGGCAAGGTGACAACCTCTAACCCAGCACGGCTGTAAATGATATGCCAATAGGACGTAGCGACCCAGAATGCGGTAACCAGTCCGAACAGAGCAGAGGTTCTCTCGTCGGCAGGGAACAGCTCCTTGGCTAGCCAAAAGATGACAGGTATGGTAAGTACTCCCACTAGGGCGGAGACGAAGCGAATAGCCCACAGGCTGACTCCCCACGTTGCGAAGGAGAGTGCCACCAGATACGTGTGCATTGGCTCCTCCCCGAAGTCAGACGTAAAGAAGATGGGCAGTTCCTCACCACTCAAGATGCGCCTTGCGCCGAATCCGTCGGCTCCTTCATCGCCGCTCAAGCCAACGGGGATAGACTCCAGTTGGTAGAAACGGAGGAACACCGCCAGCAGCACGATCAGCGCCAGCGCCAGATACTCCTTTTGCCTCAGATGAGGTTTGCTGGGCTTCAAACTGTCTAACAAATTTGTGGATTCCCTCTCACCATGGGTAGTGGGTGGGCCTACCTTTCGACACGTATGGTCCCCAGGAGTATTCTATCTCCCTGAGCTTCCCCCCGAGCATCATATACTGGCAAGCGCTCCATCGTATCTGGGTCATACATGCCGATCTCCATCACCTGTTCACCCGCAGGAGCTTGCGCATCCACCACCATCTCATATTCGTCGGTGATGATCTCTCTTTCGAGCCAACTCGTCGTTGGCGCTCCGCCGCTCAGTGGTATCCTATCTGTCTGTGCTTGAATGACGCCCTCGTCGTCCAGCAGATGCGTGAACACTGTGTATGACTTATCCATCTGTTCGAGGCATTGCCAGTACAGAGTGAGTTTCAGCGTCTCTCCGACCCTCACCGTCTCGTCCATATCATACCCCAGCAGGACAACCCCCTTCCCCAGACTCCAGCCTATGTCATGGTCCATGGGGGGGATCTCGTAGGAACGCGCTCGTCCGCCGATGCGGATGATCCCCAGTGATACCTCGCTACTCACTTGTCCATCTTGTGTCAACCAGACGTAGAGGTGATAGTCTCCGTTAGGTGTGTCGGCTGGGATGGGGACACCATGCCAATCCCTGATAACCTCGCCACTTTGCCACTCGGTTGTCGGGTAGCGACCGTATGCGGGCCTGCTCTCTTCTTGACCCCAAATCTGGCCCTCATCATCCCTCAGTTGCACGTGAACAACGTAGTCGTTGGATACATCGGTCAGAGCCTCCCAATATAGGGCTAGCTCCACTGCCTCGCCCGGTCCAACTTCCTCTCTTGGCACGTCGAATCCCAGCAGTCTCACATCAGGGACCATCACTCCGTCGGCGACACTGTGCGAAGGCTCCACGACAGGGGGGGCAGCAGGCTCGACAATCCTCAGCTCTCCGATGGTGTAGCTCTGCCCCAGGATGTTGCCGTCGTCATCTTGAAGCACTAGCCTCTCCATCGTGGCAGCATCGTAGACCACCAGTTCGATATGATAGTCGCCTGGGGCTGTTGCTGGCAAGCTGGGCAACACATAGTAGTCCATCTCGACCTGGCCTTGCGCCCACTCCGAAGTGAGACGCATGTGGTTGCTGAGCAAGATCTTGTCAACCTGGCCTACCACGCGTTCTCGTTCATCGAGCAGGAATAGCGCTACCTTATAGTCGGCGGGCAGATCTGCCACAGCTCGCCATTGCAACACCACCCATGCTTCCCTTCCTGACGGCACCGCTGTGCTTTCCGGCTCACCGCTGGAATAGTCACCGTAGGCGGCGCCTGTGAGCATCAACTGGGCGCCATAGTTGGCTGACACAGGCTCTAGCGAGTCAGCGATGGCGAAGTCAACAGCGTCCGGCAATTGATAGGTCAGAACATCGAAACTGTCAAACTCCCTATGTTCGACTTTCTGACCGTACTTGTCCAGCAGGAAAGGTGCCAGTTGCTTGGGATCGGCATCAATGAAGTTGTATGCTTCCTCTATCACGTAGTTCCTGTAGTCCACGAGGAGCACAATGGCGTGCCCGCGAGAGAGCGCCGACAGATCCTCTGCGGCTGTCTGCTCCTCCAAGCGCAGAAAGTGAAATGGAGCCTCACCTCGATATATGAACTCTATAGTATGGTGTCCTGGTTCATCGTGGGGCGAAGCCAGGGCACTGATGGGGAGTATCCAGACTCCCTCCGGGTCGTCCAACAGGTCCATGGCTGTAGCTAGGTCGACAAACTGACCGTCGAAGTACTGGTCACGAAGACTGTCGGTGTTTGCCCAGGTGACGAAGTAGTCACGATAGGTGAGAAGAGCAAGGGTGCTGAGGAGAGCAAGCAAAGACAACCCGAAGAGACGCTGCACGCGAGCCGAAGGTTGTCTGGCTTTGATCCACTCCCAGACCCCGTGAACGCCGATCGCCGGAAAGATGCAGGCTGCCGGCAGCGCACCGATAGAGCGGGAGAAGTGTGGGACATCCCTCGGCGGGGTCAAGATGGGGGGCAGGGACATGACAGCCAGCCAAAAAAGAAGCAGCAAGTAGGCAGGGTCCCTGAACTTGGCGATGCTGATGCTGAGGCCGATTAGGAAGAGTATCGATGTCAGGACGTCGAAGGCTGGTCGCCCAGATAGGTTGTGGCGCCACAAGGGATCCCCCCGTATGTTGTACATCCCTAGTATTCTCACCGCGCTGCTCGCGAAGGACCGCAGTGGGCCCTCGGGGTTTTTCTCGGGGTTGAAGATGGAGACCTCCCTCGCTCTGCGAAGGAAAGCATCGGAGTGGGTCGCGAAGTATGCGCCGAGGGGAGCGAAGACCACCAGGGCGATGAGCAGGGAGAGCGTCACTTTGAGGCCATACGCTTTCCAGAAGCCTGGATCTGTGAGCATGCGGTATCCTACATACAGCGCGATGAGGACCGGTAGGAACCTCATGGCTTGATAAGTATAGAGGCTCGCGCCGAGGGCTAGCCCTGTCCAGAGGAAATCCCTCCACCGGCCGGATCGCAGGGCCCGCCAGAAGAAGTAGAGGGTTACGGTGACGAAGAGGGGGGCCAGGATTATCTCCCACCCCAGGCGACTGTAGCTTATGTGCCAATAGGAGATGGCGAGCCAGGAGCTTGCCAGTAGCGCTACTGTCCTCGAGCCTAGCAACTCTCTCACGAGTAGGTAGTAGATGGGGATGGTGACGATGCCGATGATGGCCGACAAGGCCTTGATAGCAAGAGGTGTGGCACTGGTGACACGGAAGAAGGCGGCCAAGAGATACATGTACATCGGCTCGACGCCTCCCCAGCTCTCCTCGAAGAAGATGGGATGCTCTCCCTCAAGGACGCGCTGGGCGGCAACGCCCTTGTACGCAGTGTCGCCAGCCAAGCCTGGTGGAATCTCATCAAGCCTGTATAGTCTGAAGAAAGAAGCCACCAGCATGATGAGAATCAGGGCCAGCAGCTCCTTCCTCGAGAAAGGCATGTTCGCTCCGGCGGACTCACGCATTATGCTCACTTGCAGCCCATGGTTCAGCGCCTGCTAGGCGATTGTCATTCCGTGCTGTGCGAGAGGGCAGCGAAGACTCCATGTGCTAGGAGCTATCTGACTGCAAATTCAGTTGCAGCGCGACAATCGTGTGCCCCGGCACGGGGTCCGTTCCGCCATCCCGGCCAAGCAACGCTATCGAGGTATTGTATCGCTCTGAGACAAGATTAGGCAACCCAGAGAAGGAGTAATAGTCTATCTCCTCTTGCCCAGCGTCCCAGCTACTTGTGGGGTGTCCCTCCTCAGGTATGGAGAACTCGACCCTGGCTGGGAGCTGGTAAACCAGCAAGTCCAATCCTTCAAAGTGAAGGGTTCCCGAATAATGGGCATGTTCGTTGAGGAGAAACGGAATCAGGCCCTTCGAGTCGGCGTACAGGTCAAACCATGGCTGAGACAGATGGCCCGCTGTCGTGTTGAGCATGATGACTCGTTCCTTTCCCAGGCAGGCCTCCTTCAACTCCTGAGCCACAGTGTTCTCATCCACGCGCACGTAGCGGTGGGGAGCTTCTCCGTCGTAGAGGAAATCTATCACGAAGTATGCCATACGTTGCTCGCCGTTGGGGCCAAGAGGGACTATCCACACCGAGTTTGGTTGATCGATCTCGTTCATGATCTCGGCCACCTCAACAAAACGAGGGTCAAAGGCCTTCACTAACTCGATCCCCTCGACGGCTGGAGAGAAGTAGTCACGATAGGTGAAGAAAGCTGCGAGAGCCAAGTAGACGGCCAGCAGTCCAGCGAATGCGGGCCGCAGCCTGAGAGATGTGCGCTTGGTGGTCGACCAGTGCCACATCCGCTCAACTGCAAGGGCAGGGAAGATGTAGGCTACAGGCAGCGCTCCTATGGCCCGGAGGTAGTGGGGTAACTCAGGGAAGGTGAGTATGGCGGGCAGGAGCATGACCGAGAACCACAAGAGGATGAAGAGATACGGGATCTTCCTCCAGTGACGGATGCAGACGACGACGCCCGTGAGGAAAAGAGCGAGGGTAACGAGATCGAAGGCGGGGCGACCCGCCGGATCGTGCCTCGTGTTGGGATCTGCCACAAAACCAAACATGGCTAGTTGCCGAACTGCATTCTTCACCAGGACAACTGGCATCGCCTCGCCGAGATCCGCACCGAACACGGACACGCCAGATCTGGCGAAGAAGCTTGCAGGGTCACTCAGGAAGTGCAGGCCAAGGGGAGCGAGAACCAGCAGGCAGCTCAAGCCAAGTGCTGCGAGAGCAACAACAGGAGATGGTGACGCAGACGAGGGGCTGTGCCCATCGAGACGCGCTTGTTGCCTTTGCCACCACTCTGCTATCGCTGAACCGAGGAAGGGGAGCAGAGCAAATGGAAGGAAGCGACCGGGCGTGTACGTGTAGAAGGCAAGGCCCAGGCAAAGGCCGGCGATGACAAACCAGACCACTGTGAGGGTCGGCTTGGAAGGCCTGTGTTGACGAACTCTTGTCAGCTCATTCCACCCGCGCCACAAGAAGTAGAAGGACAAGGTGGCCAAGAGCGGCAAGAGGATACCGCGAAAACCCAGCCGGCTGAAATTGAGGTGCCAGTACGACGTTGCCAGCCAGAGGCTGGTCAGGCCGGCCACAAGGCGCGCGCTGAGACGGGTGGACACGAGCAGTTCTTTGACCAGAAGATAGGTGACGGGGATGGTAGCGGTTCCGACGATGGCTGCGATGACACGGATGGCGACTGGGTTTCTGCCCAGGAAAGCCACCGAGACTGCAACCAGATAGATGAACATGGGCTCCCGCGTCCCGAAGAAGACGCCGTGGAGGCCATCCAGTACGCGCAGCGCCTCAAGGCCGTTGGCCGCCTCGTCGCGCCACAGGCCTATCGGCACCTCCTGCAAGCGGTGGAATCGGAAGAAGGCGGCGAGGCAAACGAGAATCAAGACGGCGGCGATGTCTACCCTTGCTACCTTCCTCATCAACCTTCCCCGGGACCGGTCACGCTGTGGCGAGAGGCTTTCTACACATCTCATTGCGTAGTCGACGAGACATGATTCTCGCACGGCACGAGCCAGCGATTTGGTCCCTGTCGGCGGACTGTAGGTGTGTCACGTGTTTCTCCGATTTCCCATGCTGGTGACTTGGAGAGTGGCGTTTCAGGGCAGGATGTCCACGGCAGTCAGAGGTATCCTGACGCCTTGGGGATTGCCGTTGTCATCCAGGACTTCTAGATTCCGCATCGTTTCCAATAGGTACGCCCCCGTCGCTAGGCGATAGGTCCCCGGTGCAACGTCGGGCGGTATCTGAATCTCGTGTCTGTCCCAGACTATCTCTCCTCGCTCCCAACGAGTGGTTGGTGAGAAGTTGTAGACTGGCCAACGATCACTCTGGGAAATCAAGCGTGTTTCACCCTCATCCGTGAGATGGACGAAGACCTTGTAGTTCTCGTCCATCTTCTGCAAAGCTAGCCAGTAGAGGGTCACGTTGATTGTGTCACCGGCCCGGTAGGAGCTTTGGTCTACGTGGTAGCCCAGCAGCTTGAACTGATCACCCAGATTGGCCTCTAGGGGCACTGGGTGCTGAACGGAGGGGGAGGAACGAACGTGCGATGTTGCCAGACTCGACGCCAGCAGAACGCCGACCACCACGGCAAGAAGTGCCCTCCACTGCCGGGTGAGAACTAGAATCGCCAGAATGGAAGTGAGGCTTACGAGAAGGATGATGGTTCCTCCCCGTTCCACCGGTGTGTCCTCAAACCGCACCAGCACCTGATGTTCCCCAGCAGGCAGCTCCACGGCTAGCAACCCCAACCTCCCCGAGGGATAAGCCGTCTCGCTGCGCCCGTCCACGTAGGTTCGCCAATTCGGGAAATAGAAGCTGTGAAAGGAGAGCTTCATCGGCCGGGTTGTCCGTACCG